>CAZRBE010000061.1:0-5247 GCA_964598285.1 uncultured Mycoplasma sp. | reverse complement strand
ATTATACAAACTAAAAAATACTTTGTAAACTAAAATTATATTAAAATATAAATATTTTATGATAAAATGATTATAGGAGTTGATTTTATGGATATTATTGGTGTTATTGGTGAATATAATCCTTTTCATAATGGTCATTTATATCATATTAAAAAAATAAAAGAAATGTATCCTAATAGTATTATTATTGCAGTTATTTCTACTTCTTTTCTTCAAAGAGGAGAAATATCAATTTTAAATAAATGGGATAAAACTAAAATATGTTTGGATAATAATATTGATTTAGTTGTTGAACTTCCTTTTGTATTTTCTAGTCAAAGTGCCGATATATTTGCTAAAGGAGCTATTTCTATTTTAAATTATCTAAAAGTAGAAAAAATAATTTTTGGTAGTGAAACAGACGATATAAATTTATTAAATAAATTAGCTTTAGAACAAATAAATAATAAAAAATATGATTTAACAGTTAAACAATATTTAGATAGTGGTCTTAACTATCCTACTGCTATTTCTAAATCTTTAAGTATTAAACTTGATACTCCTAATGACTTATTAGCTATATCATATATAAAAGAAATAATAAAAAACAACTATAATATAGAACCAATTACTATAAAAAGAACTAATAATTATCATAGTACAAATACAGATTCTAATATTATAAGTGCTACTGCAATTAGAAAATTAATACAAGAAAAAAAAGCTATTTCTAAATATATTCCTAAAAATATAGAAAAATATATTTATAGAAACATAGATGTCTATAACTTTTTAAAATATAAAATATTTTGTGATTCTAAAATATTGAATACTTATCAAACAGTAGATGAAGGAATAGAAAATAGAATATTAAAATATATAAATAATTCTCATAATATAAATGAATTATTATTTAATATAAAAAGTAAAAGATATACTTATAACAAATTAAATCGCATGTTTATTCATATTTTAACTTCATTTACTAAAGAAGAAGCCAAAAATAATAATATTTCTTATATTAGAGTATTAGGATTTAATAATAATGGTAGACTTTATTTAAAAAACAAAAAAAAGAATATCAATATTCCTATAATTACAAGTTATAAAAATATGAATGATGATATTTTAAATATTGAATACAGAGTTACTACTATTTATAGTTTATTAGTAAAAGATGAAAGTTTATTAAAAAAAGAGTTAGAAAAGCCTATCATAAAATAGGCTTTTATCTTTTTTCTACTACATAAATATTGAGGTTGCAATCTTCTGTTATTGGGCAGCCATTTCCTACCAAATAATATTTATCATCCTTTTGTATCCATCGGGTAATATTATTTTCTATATTTTTATTATCTAAAATCGTGTATCTAATTTTTTCTCCATTTATATTAAAAATAGTTAATTGATTTGTATAATAAGTATTTTCATTATATGCTAATATAAAATCATCATTAATATAGTTTAAATATTCATATTTTGGTTTAATAATAACATTCCCTTTATTATCTATTAATCCTTTATTATATGAACTATCAGTGTTAATATCTATTATAAAATGTTTAGAATTTTCAAAGTTACTTTCTACTGGATAAATATCAATTTCACTATTTTTATAATTTTCAATATTTATTGGTCCTACAATAACATTTTCATTTTTATCAACATATTTCAATTCGTTATCTTCTTCTATCCTATATAAATTGATTGAATTATAGCAAATATTTTTGCGAACTATCTCTGTAGATAATTTTTCATGTTCACTTATAATTTTTTTGCCTTTTTCATCATAAATTAAACAATTGCTAGCACTAAAATTTCCATCATTATCCTTTTGAATGTTTTTACAAGCATACACTCCAATTGTATCAGTGATTAATTTATTATCCTGAACTATTATATGTTGAATATAAGTCATATGAGTGTAAGATTCATCTATTAGTTGTTCATTATTATAATTATATAAATAATATTTATTATTCTTTTCTAAAATATATGTTTCATCTGTTGCGGAGTAAATATTATCTTTGATTATAACTTTACCATTATTATCTAACAACATTAAATATACTTTATCATCAAGTTTATAATTAAAATAACTATAATCATTCCCTAAATATAAACCATTATTATTATCTTTAAACTCTCCTTCTCCATATAATTCATAATCCAAAGTTAATAAAATATTAGCATTTAAATCATAAATAGTTGTTTTATTAGAGTTATATTCTGCAATCAAATTATTATTAAGCTGAGTAATATATTTCCCATTTGTATAAGGAAATATAATTGTATCATTTTCAGAAACTAAAGCTACCTTTTCGTTTTGCTGTTTTAGAAAATATAATTTATCCCCTAATACTTTTATATAATCATCATTGAACTCTACTGTATTAAATTTTACTTCAGTATATTCATCAATATAAGATATTTGTTTAAGTTTACCATAAGAAGCATTTATTTTCTTGCCATCTAAAGTTAAAAAACCTAAATTAAAATTTTCTATACAATATCTATAACCATCTTCAGATAATAAATTTATTTGATTACCAAGATCATCATAATATTCTTCATATTCAAAAGGAATAACAATATTATTTTGAATATCAATAACTCCTATTTTACCATTATAATTGGCTATAAAAGTACTAGAATTTTTATCACTATATATTTGATCATAAATAGCATCTATAATAATATTAAAAGAAGAATCCATAACTCCTATTTTATTAGTATTAATATTTTTGAAAAAATAATAATCTTCATCACTATAATCATACATAACACAATAATCTTGTAAAACATGTTTACCATCAAAATTATAAAATTTATAACATTCATTATAATTATCTATTATAATATAATCTCCTAAAAATTTCACACTTCCACTTTCATTTTCAGCAAGAATAGTTTTTATGGTATATTCGGATTTTATCCCAAATTTATCCAATAATTTATTACCATAATTAGTAAAAGCAAATATCCAAAAAATTCCTAACATTAAAATTGAAATTGAAACTAACATTACTATTAACCATTTTGATTTACTATTCATAAACTTTTATACTCCTTATAAAATAACATATTTTAATAGCTTGATTATATCAATTTAAAATATATTTGTAAATAATAATAATTTAAATTAATTATATTTACATAAAAATTTACGAATTCAATAAATAAATTGATAAATTAAAATAACTTGCTATAAATAACCATATTAAATAAGGTATTTGTAGATAGGCAGATAATTTATTTAACTTTAAAAATTCTATTAACATTAAAATTACTAAAATTATTAAAATAATAATCCAAATAAAAGAAAATAATCTTAAATCAAATTTGAAAAAAAATAAAGTCCATAAAGAGTTAACAATTAATTGCAATAAATATAATAAATAAGCTTTATTTTTATTACCATAAGATTCACTTATAAGATAAAATGATATACCCA
Organism: uncultured Mycoplasma sp.; assembly: GCA_964598285.1. Classification (GTDB taxonomy): domain Bacteria; phylum Bacillota_I; class Bacilli_A; order RF39; family UBA660; genus CAG-611. The sequence goes on along the minus strand of CAZRBE010000061.1, from coordinate 1,814 downwards.
TTAATGTATAAAGTATTAACCAAACAATTATAAATATATACCCCTGAGGAATAATATTTGGTTTTAACAAATTATTATATATACTATTATTTATAAAAAAAGAAAAAAGGCTGCCTACTAATATAGTAACTAAAATAAATATTAATAATTTTTTAAAGTTGATATTTTCATTTAATATCATACTAATTACCTGTTAAAATATTTCTTAAATTTATAAAATATAACTTTAAAATATTTATTTTATCTATATCTTTTTCTGCTACTAAAGATGATTTAGTTATAATTTCATTATTTTCTTTAATATAAATAGTTCCCAATATATCCCCTTTTTTTATTGGATAAGTAATATTTTCTTGCTTTATTTCTGTATCATAAGTAATATCACTATCTATTTTTTTTTGTAATACTAATATATCTTCTTTAGCGATTAAATTTATACTTGCTTCACTTGCTTTATCTAAAGAAATTGTAGCTACTTTGCTACCTTTAGAATATAACAATTTAACTTTATATTGATTAAATCCATAATTTAAAAGTTCCATAGTTTCACTATTTCTTGTTGTAGTTTCATTATATCCTAACGATATTACAATTAATCGCAAATTATTTCTTATAGCAGTTGCTGCAATACAACTTCCAGCTTCTTCTGTCCATCCTGTTTTTAATCCATCTGCTCCTTCATAAAATCTAACTAACTTATTAGTATTGCTAATCCAAGCTTTTTCTTCGGTATCTTCTTTTATGTAACTTTCATAAACACTAGAAAAAGTAAAAATTTCTTCATGAGTTATAAGTTCCTTAGCAATTATTGCCATATCATAGGCAGTAGAATAATTATCTTTTTCATCAAAACCAACACAATTAGTAAAATTAGTATTTTTTAATCCTAGTTCTTTAACTTTTTTATTCATCATATTTACAAAAGCTTCTTCTGTTCCTGCTACTCTTTCTGCTACAGCATACATTGCATCATTAGCACTTGCCATAACTATTCCTTTTAATAGATCTTTTACAGAAATTTGTTCTCCTTCTTCAAGCCAAAGTTGTGTTCCACCCATTTCCTTGGCATTTTTTGATACAGTTATAAATTCATCATATGTCATACCACCTTGTTCCATAAATTCAAATACAATAATTAGACTCATCATTTTAGTAAGAGATGCTACAGAAGATATTTTATTAGCATTAGAATTATATAAAACTTTCCCAGTAGTCGATTCTATCATAATCGCAGATTTAGCATTTTTTGTTAAATTAACTTCTAAACTTTCAGTATTGGCAAATACTAAAGGAATATTAAATAAATTTATTATAATTAATATTAAAAAGCATTTAAATATTTTTTTTATAATATCACCCTCTCACTTTAATTTTTATGTAACTTTAACTTTTTTAGACTATTTTTTTATTTATTTTAATATTATTAAGTGTTAAAATAAATTATAGAGGATGAGAGGTAAAAAATAAAAAAATGAAAAAAGGTCATAAAAAATTGAAAAGTAATGTTAAAATATTTTTATTATCTGTTGTTATTGTATTATCTATTGTTCTTATCATCAGATATAAAAATAAAATAGTTAATATAATAAAAAAAGAAGAAAATCCTATTAAAGAAGTAGAAAATAAAAAAGACGATGCTAATAAAGAAGTTGTAACTAATCCTTATAAAAAAATTACATATTATAAATCAATTAATTTGAATAGATATGAAAAATATTTTTCTAAAAATCAAAATTTATCTTACGAAGAAGTTGTAACTTATGTAAATATTGGTTTAGATTATAATTTTTATGGTTATATTTCTAATACTGATA
>CAZRBE010000060.1:0-5291 GCA_964598285.1 uncultured Mycoplasma sp. | reverse complement strand
ATCAAGTAGCATTTGAAATTGATCAAGAAATAAGAAAAATTATTGATAGTTGTTATAAAACAACTGAAGAAATAATTAAATCAAATATGAAACTTATTGATTTAATCGCAGAAAATCTTGTTAAATATGAAACTCTTACTAAGGAAGAAATAGATTATTTAGTAGAACATGGCAAATTAAAAGAAGAAGATTATGATATTATGAATTTAGAAGAATTAAAAAATGCTGTTAAAGAAAAAGGTATTAAAGGTTATACAAAAATGACTGAAGAAGAACTAAAGGAAGAACTAAAAAAATAATATCTGGTTACTTAAAACTGGATATTTTTTTTATGTCTAAAATTTGTTATAATTATTTTGGGTGTTGTTATGAAAATTGGAAATGTAGAAATAAAAAATAAAACAGTACTTGCTCCGATGGCGGGTATTTCTAATAGTGCTTTTAGACGCATTTGTAAAGAAATGGGTTGTGGACTTGTATATGCAGAGATGGTTAGTGATAAAGCAATTTATTATAATAGTAAAAAAACTATTAATATGCTTTATATGGAAGAAAAAGAAAGACCTATTTCTCAACAAATATTTGGATCAGATAAAGATTCTTTTATCTATGCTGCAAAGTTTATTGAAAAAGCAATGCATCCTGATATTATTGATATAAATATGGGATGTCCTGTTCCTAAAGTTGCAATTAGAGCTCAAGCAGGATCAGCTTTATTAAAAAATCCCTCTAAAATAAAAGATATTGTATCAAGCATTGTTAAATCTGTTAATTGTCCAGTAACTGTTAAAATAAGAAGTGGTTGGGATAGTGATAGTATTAATGCCGTAGAAGTGGCTAAAATTTGTGAAGAAGCAGGAGCTAGTGCCATATGTGTTCATCCTAGAACAAGAAGTCAAGGCTATTCTGGACAAGCTTCTTGGAATATTATAAAGCAAGTAAAAGAAGCAGTTTCTATTCCAGTTATTGGGAATGGGGATATAAAGAGCGCTTTAGATGCTAAAAAAATGTTGTATGAAACTGGTTGTGATTTAGTAATGATTGGAAGAAGTGCTTTAGGCAATCCTTGGATTTTTAAAGAAATAAATTATTTTTTAGAAACAGGAAAAGAGCTTGATAAACCAAATGATAATGAAAAAATAGATATGTGTTTAAAACATTTTAAATATTTATTAGATTTTGAAAATGAAAAACAAGCGGTTTTAGAGTTTAGAAGTCATGTAGCATGGTATTTAAAAGGAATTGAGGGTTCAAAAGATATTATAAATCAAATTTACAAGATAAAAATTAGTGAAGAAATAATAAAATTAATAAAACAATTAAAAAAAAGTTAGGACATATTTAAAATATGTGCTAAAATATTAGTCATAAAGAGGAAGTGTTATATTAAATGAGAATATTTACAGAGCAAGAACAAGTTAGAAGAAACAAATTACAGGAAATAAATAATCCATATCCTGATAGATTTGAAAGAAATTATGAATTAGCTGATGCTATGAAATTAGAAGATGGTATTAGCGATGTTCAAGTTGCAGGACGTATTGTTTTAATGAGAAAAATGGGAAAATTATCTTTTTTAACTATTCAAGATATTAGTGGAAAAATACAAATTTGTATAAAAGTTGATTTACTTGGAGAAGAAAAATATCAAGAATTTAAATCTAATTTTGATATTGGAGATTTTATTGGAGTAAATGGAGAAATTTTTACAACTCAAACGGGAGAAAAAACAATTAGGGCAAAATCATTTGTATTTTTAGGGAAAGCTTTAAAACCACTTCCTGAAAAATTTCATGGATTAGTTGACCAAGAAATTATTTATAGACACAGATATATTGATTTGATTACTAGTGAAGAATCTAGAAAAAAATTTTTATTTAGATCAAATTTCATTAAAGAATTGCGTAATTATTTAGATAGTCTTGGATATGTTGAGATAGAAACACCTATTTTAAACAATAAGCCAAGTGGAGCTACTGCTAAACCTTTTATTACACATCATAATGCTTTAGATATAGATTTATATTTAAGAATTGCTCCAGAAACGTATTTAAAAAGAGCAGTAGTGGGAGGTTTTACTAAAGTTTATGAAATAGCTAGATGTTTTAGAAATGAAGGGATGGATTCAACTCATTTACAAGATTTTACTATGATTGAAGGATATGGTGCTTACTTAAATTATGAAGATAATATGAAGTTATTGCGTGAGATGTTGCAATCAATTATTTTAAAGTTGTTTGGTACATTAATTGTTCATGTTGGAGATAAAGAGGTTGATTTATCTGGTGAATGGGAAAAAATTTCTTTTAGAGATTTAATTATGAAATATTCAAATATAGATATAGATGTTTATAATACTAAAGAATTATTATTAAATAAAATTAAGGAAGAAAAAATAGAAATAGAATCAGAAACTCCACTTGAAAATTTAGGATATGGTAATTTAGTGGATCAATTATATAAAAAGGTTGCACGTTCAAATATAATAAAGCCAGTATATTTAATTAAACATCCGATTAGTTTGTCTCCACTTGCTAGGGCAAATGATAATAATTCAAAGATAACAGATCGTTTTCAATTGATTATAAATGGTGCTGAAATAATTAATGCTTATTCAGAGCTTGTTGATCCGATTGAACAAGAAAAAAGATTATTAGAACAAGCTAAATTAAAAGAATTAGGCGATGATGAGGCTATGCCTATGGATTATGACTATATTGAAGCTATGGAATATGGTATGCCTCCAATTTCAGGATGGGGTATGGGAATAGATCGTATAATTCAACTTTTAACTAATAGTGAAAATGTTAAAGACTGTGTTATGTTTCCTTTAATGAAACCATTAGATGAAAATAAACAAGAAAATGTATAAAATGTACATTTTTTTCTTTTCATTTTAGTAAAAAAGTGTCATAATAATAAATAGGAGGTAAGAAAATGAAAAAAAACACTTTATTTAAGATAATTGCTATAGTAATTTTAGTATATTCAATTTTAACTTGGATATTAGGTGCTTCGTACTATTCTGGAGGATTGCAAGATTATGGTATGTATGAGATAGGATTATTTGAGTTATTAAATATTCCAGTACAATCATTAGGCTATTTCTCTTATATGTTTTTATTTATATTGGCTATTGGTGCATTCTATGCCGTATTAGAAGCAACAGGTCTTTATAGAAAGGCATTAGATTTAATAGTAAAGAAAGCCAAAAAGCACAAACTTGTGTGGTTAATAAGTATTACAGTATTAATTTCTATAATTTCTTCTGTTGCAGGATTAGGATTAGGTTTGGTATTTATTTTCCCATTTATTATATCTTTATTAATTTTATTAGAATATGATAAATTTACAGCTTTATTAGCAACATTAGGAGCAACTATTGTGGGGATGATAGGTTCAACTTATTCTTATACTGCGTATGGAATTAGTAATGGTATTTTAGGGCTTAAATATACCGATGGAATGCTTATAAAAGTAATTTTATTTGTATTAAGCTTAGGATTATTAATTACTTATATGCTTTTACATTTGAAAAAATTAAAGAAAAAAGATAATAGTGACTTAGATATTATTATTCCTGAAAAAAAGGAAGCTAGTAAAAAAGCTTGTAAAAAAGTATGGCCTATTTTTGTTGCTATAGCTTTTGTATTAGTAATATTAATTTTAGGAACAATTAATTGGTCTGGTGCTTTTGAAATATCTTGGTTTGATAAAGCTTTAACAAGTATTAATGCAGTGAAAATTGGTGATTATGCTATATTTGATAAATTGCTTGGTGGTTTAACTGCATTAGGAACATGGAATGGCCCAACACAATATATTTATTATACAGTTTTATTATTAATTGTAAGTGTAATTATGGCTTTAGTTTACAGAGTTAATTTTGATGAATATTTTAAATCATTATTTGATGGTGCTAAAGAATATTTTGGAGCAGCTTTATTATCTATTTTTGCTTGTTGTGTTTTAGTTATTGTTAGTTCATTTCCAATATTTTTAACAATTGTTAAAGCATTTACTCAAGAAAACTTTAATATTGCAACTATGGGATTATCTAATATCTTTGGTAGCTTATTATATGTTGATATATATTATTATCCTCAATATGTTCTTGAATATTTTTCTACATTTAAAAGTGTTGATGCAACTATCTTAAATGTGTTATTTGTAAGTATTTATGGTCTTGTAATGTTAGTAGCGCCAACTAGTATTGTGTTATTAACTACATTAACTACAACAAAAACTAAGTATATGGACTGGTTAAAGTTTATTTGGAAATTAGCTTTAAGTTTATTAGTAGTTATATTTGTAGTACTTGCAATAGCATTTGTTATTTAAAAATAATTATTAAAATCAAAAGGGTAAAAACTTTTGATTTTTTTGTTGATTAGAAATTTGTTTTTTCTGTCATTATATACATAGAATATTAAGGGAGGAATAAAGACTATGTTTAAAAAATTTGATGAAGAAGCAAAAAAAGTATTAATAAATATGAAAAAGGAAATGATAAATTTAAGACATCCTTATATTGGAAGTGAACATTTATTTCTATCTCTTTTAAAATATGGTAATAAAGAAGATATAGAAAAATTAGAAAAATATGGGTTGACTTATAAATCATTTAAAACAGAATTAATAAATATTGTAGGATTAGGAAAAGAAAGTAACAACTTTTATTTATATACTCCATTATTAAGAAATGTGTTGGAACAAGCAAGCTTAGAATCTTCTGATAAAGGAAAAGAATATGTTGATTGTAATGATTTATTACTTGCTATTTTAGAAGAAGGAGAAGGAATAGCAATTAGAATTATTTTAGGAATGAATATAAATATAGAAAAATTATCTGAAGAATTTTTAATAAAAAGTAATAAACATTCAAAGAAATCTAAGTTATTAATAGATAGTTTTGGTGTAAATTTAAATGAAAAATTTAGAAATAATGAATTAGATCCTGTTGTGGGAAGAGATGAAGAAATAAAAAGATTAATAGAAATATTATCTAGAAGATGTAAAAATAATCCTTTGTTAATTGGAGATGCAGGTGTGGGGAAAACTGCTATTGTGGAAGAATTAGCAAGACTTATAGAAACAAATAAAGTTTACTCTTTAAGAAATAAAAAAATAATATCTATATCTATGGCTAATTTAGTAGCAGGCACTAAATATCGAGGAGAATTTGAAGAAAGATTAGGGAAAATATTAAAAGAATTAGAAAAATGTGATGATATCATTGTTTTTATAGATGAAATTCATACTTTAGTAGGTGCCGGAGGAGCAGAAGGAGC
>CAZRBE010000059.1:0-5315 GCA_964598285.1 uncultured Mycoplasma sp. | reverse complement strand
GGCCACTTGCATTACTACAAGTCTCTGTTGTACATCCTAAATTATTTTCTGTTGTACTTGATGATAATGTACTATGACTTACTTCAAACTTACCATACCAAAATCCTGATAGTGTTTGTGTACCAAAGGTAAAAGCATCATGGGCAGTTGTTGTATTATTTACAAATGTTACAGATATAGCTCCTGGTGCGGCTTGAGTCCCACCATTATAATTACTTGGTGTTACGGCACTAAATCTTGGTATCCATACCCACATGGTATTTATATCTGCCATTGGTATTTCTGTTCCTAAGGCTGCACTTTGATAAGTTGCTCTATTAGTACTTGTTACTGTTACTGCATTGGCCCATTCTTTACTATCATAGTTATACCATCTATAATCATTACTAGTATTATTACTATCTGCTTTTCTCCATGTTGTTCCATCATAATATACTGGTATCATTCCTGTTACTAATTTTGGTTCATTAGCATTACTTGTGTCTAAATTAGTTCCTTCAACAGGACTAATAATTTGTCTTGCATGTAACTCCATTGTACCATTATAAATAGCATTATATGTAGTACCGCTACTTGTAATTCCTTGATATGTATTTGGAGTATTATATGCTAACCAAATTAACAATTCAAAATTTTTTGTTGCTCCAGCAGTTATTTCTCCTGATAATATTGTTCCAGTTGTTCCAATTGGAGTTAATTCATAACTACCAGTACCCTCTTTTATAGCTACTTTTATATATTCATTTGGGATACAAATATCTGGTGTTACTGATGAACTATTTATTGTTATTGCTGTTCCTACTACACAATTATTTATTAATTTTATATCATATGTAGCATTTAAATTACCATTATTAGTCAAAGTAAATGTATAAGGATTACTTTGACTTAATCCTGCCGTATCTAACATTGGTACTGCATTAACTAAGGAAATTGCTGTTCCTTCAGTAGGCAAAGTTAAAGATAATGTTGCTGCAGTTATAGTATTTTGTGATCCTTCTTTTCTAGATACTAAATAAGCAACACTAGTACCAGTTAATACTATTAATACTCCTATCATAGTAACGAAAAAAGAGATGATTTTTTTTCTATCATCTTGATTTTTTAAATTTAATTTATGAAATTTTTTAAAGAAATTCATAAAACCATTCTCCTACTATATAAATTATATAATATTTTTTTTATGATTACAACAATAAATTTAATTAATAAAAAAAGATAGAACTAATTTTTCTATCTTTTGTTGGTTTACTAACTATTTATTTTGAGAAGTATATCCACCAAATTGAGATAATCCTCTTTCTACTAAACGTTTAGTAATTTCTCCACCTACTGAACCATTAGCTCTAGCTGTAGTATCTGGACCTAAAGTTACACCAAATTCTCTAGCTATTTCATATTTCATAGATTCAATTGCTTGTTTTGAACCTGGAACTACTAATTTACTTTTGTTTTGATTCACAATTATTCACCTCCTATACATTTATAGAATGTGAACAATTTTAAAATTTAAAGCTGGTAATTTATACCTTTTTATTTTTATAATAATTTAATTATTAAAGTACATCATTAAACTCACTTATTTTTTTATTTATATTGATGATTTTTATATCATTTATTGCTTCTTTAATTAATTCGTCATAATTAATCAAATTTTCTAATTGTTTACACTTATCAATTTTAGGATTAATAATTGGATGTTTAGGTACAAAGATAGTACAACAATCTTCATAAGGTAAAATGCTTATATCATAAGTATCTATTTTTTTAGCTATATCAATTATTTCTAACTTATCAAAACATGCTACTGGTCTTATTACAGGCATATTTGTTACTTCATTAATACAAGAAATACTAGTTAATGTTTGACTAGCGACTTGTCCAATAGATTCTCCATTTATTAAGCATAAATATTTATACTTTTTTGCAACTTCTTCTGAAATACGATACATCATTCTTCTTAAAATAGTTACAATATAAGTAGGATCAATATTTTTGTAAATTGCTTCTTGTAACTTTGTAATAGGCACAATATAAAGATTAAAATCTGAAGAATAATCTAAAAGTTTTTTACATAAATCAATCACTTTATATCTAGCATTTAAACTTGTATGAGGAATAGCTTCAAAGTAAATACAATCTATTTTTAAACCTCTTTTTAAAGCAAGATAACCCGCAACAGGAGAATCAATTCCTCCTGATAACATAAGTAATCCTTTCCCTAAAACTGAAACAGGATAACCCCCAATACCTTTAATATCATTTAAATAAATATATGTGCTATCTTTATTTATTTCTATGTTTACATAAACATCAGGATTATGAACATTTACTTTTATATTTTTTTTATTTTTTAAAATAAATGAACCTATTATATCATTAAATTCTATACTTGAAACAGGAAAATTTTTATCACATCTTTTTGTAACAACTTTAAAAGTATTATATTTGTTCATATTTAATAAAAATAATGCTTTGTTTTCTATTTCCTCATTATTAGTATTAACTTTATATGCTAAATTAAACGCATGAATTCCAAAAGTATGATGTAAAACATTAATTATTTTATCTATATCTTCTTCATAAAATTCAATATACATACGAGAGTGTTCTTTTATAATTTCTATATTTAAATTACTTAATTTATCTAATAAATTATTATATAAAGTATTGATAAAAAATTTCCTATTATCTTTTTTTGTCGTAAGTTCTCCATATTTAATAAGAATAATATTTTTCATATAATCAACTCCACTTGGTTATTGTAACATAATTTTAATTTTTTTAAAATAAAATTAATTGTGATGATTATGGATTTTTTTATTTCTTTTTTTGTATCTTTGTTAGCAGGATTATCTACTTTAATTGGATATTTTATAATTTTTATTTTTAAAAGAAAAACAAATAATATAATAATTGTTTCTTTATCATTTGCTAGTTCTATAATGTTTTTTATATCTTTGATTGATTTACTTCCTAAAGGATATTATTTATTACTTAATGAGTTTAATCAAATCTATGTTATTTTAACTATTGCTTTATTTTTTATAATAGGTGTAAATATATCTTTATTTATAGAGAAATCTTTCCCTGACACAAAGGAATTTAAAAATAATAAATTGTTTAAACTAGGAATGATTTCTATGACTGCTATTATTTTACATAATATTCCTGAAGGTATGGCAACTTTTATTGCTACTACTTCTGATATTAATTTAGGTGTTTTTTTAGCTTTAAGTATTGCTTTGCATAATATTCCTGAAGGAATAAGTATTGCTTTGCCTATTTATTATTCTACAAGAAGCAAAAAAAAAGCTTTTATATACACCTTAATTTCAGGTTTATCTGAGCCTTTTGGTGCCATAATAGCTTATTTTATTCTAAGTCCTTTTATTAATAATATAACTTTAGGGGTTATTTTTGCTGTTACTTCAGGAATTATGTTTCAAATATCAATATTTTCTATCATTCCTACTGTTTTAAGTTATAAAAAATATAAATTAACAATAGTCTCATTTTTAGTTGGTTTTTTTATTTTTATCATTAGTAGAATAATTTTCTAATATTTTTTCATAAATATAAATTATTTTTAATGAAAAACAATTTAATGAGTAATTATATGAAGAAATATAGGCATTTTTTTCCATATCTTTTAATTTATTAGGATTATCAATTAAATATTTTATTATTTTAGAGTATTCTTTTTTAGTTTTAAAAATCATTCCATTATATCCATTTTTTACTACAATATTGAAACTAGGATCATTAACACAAGCAACTGGTGTTCCTGTTGCAAAAGATTCTACAACTGTTAATCCTTGTGTTTCAAAGTGAGATGCTGTTGCTAAAACATCTGCTAAATTATAGTAGTTTGGAACATCTTGATATTCTACTTTACCAGTAAAAATAACATTTTCTTGTAAATTTAATTTTTTTACAAGTGCTTTTAAATTCCCTTCTTCTGGGCCACTTCCTACAATCATTAATTTAGCATTTTTGTTATATTTTACAATATCTTCAAACCCTTCGATTAAAACAAAAATTCTTTTTTCATAGCCAAGTCTTCCAACCCACATAACAATAAAATTAGATTCGTTTAAATTATAAAGTTTTCTTAATTTTTTCAAATTAGAATTTTTTAATTTTTTTATATCAAATCTTTCTGTATCTATTCCATTTGGTAAAATATTAATGTGTTGTTTTATATGATATTTATTTTTTAAAAAGTCTTCTGTTTTTTTACTAGGAACAATTATTTCTTTAACAGTATTTGAAAAAAAAGATTTCATATATATTTTTAATATTTTTTTACTTATTGTAGGAAAAAATCCTTTTGTGATATAGGCAACTTCATCTTCATACATTGTGTGAAAAGTATGTACTAGAGGTATATTTAATTTTTTAGCCATAGATTTAGCCAATATACCCATACCAAATTCAGTATGAGAGTGAATTATATCTAAATTTAAATCTTTTATCATTTTTACTGCTTTAAATGGATATAAAACTCTTATTGAGTAATCATATATACCTGTAGATATACCTGGTATTCTTATACATTCATCTTTTTTTATATATTTATGACTTTTAGGATCATTATTCATTGTTATTACGTAAACTTTATGTCCCTGCTTTTCTAAAGCTTTTTTTAATGTGTCTACAGCTACTACAACACCACTAATAGAAGGATAATAAACATCTGTAAAAAGACCTATTTTTAATTTCTTGTTTTCTTTCATATTTTCTCCACTTATAATAGTAATAATAATATAACATTTTTTATAATTAAATGCAAAAAAAATATAACTTTTAAAAGTTATATTCTTATTAATAGTTTAAATTAAGCTACACGAACGTTAGAAGCTTTTAGCTTTCCATCATTTTTTGGATCTTTTTCAATATCAAAAGTAACTTTTTGTCCTTCTTCTAAGGTTTTATATCCATCACCTGCAATTGATGAAAAATGAACAAATATGTCATCTCCACCATTGTCATTAGAAATAAATCCGAATCCTTTCTCTTTATTAAACCATTTTACTGTACCCTTATTCATTGGTACCTCCTTAAAATATTTGTATCTAATCAATAAAAAATCTCCCAAATACCTAGAAATTATAAACTATAATCTCCCAGATAAAGGTGAGAAAATTACTTATAAATCAGAATACAGATAAAGTATACACTCATTTTTTTTAAATGTCAATAAAAATTAATATTTATGAGTGGCGTCCTTGGGCAGATTTGAACTGCCGACCTATTGCTTAGGAGGCAATTGCTCTATCCAACTGAGCTACAAGGACAAAAAGAAATTAAGG
>CAZRBE010000058.1:0-5389 GCA_964598285.1 uncultured Mycoplasma sp. | reverse complement strand
TGCAACCAAATGCCGAATTAACGAGCCAAGTGCTCCCAAAAGCTCCCAAAATCCCCAATACAAAAGGCCATGTGGGAGTGGAAAAAAATACAAAAATTGCTGTGGCAAATAGCCTCGCAAAGCCTCATAAGCAAAGGGAAAGTACGAGTTTTTCTTTTTCAAAAATTCACTCAAAAATTGACTTTAGATCCATTTTAGATTCGCTAGCAAATAAGTGTGAATAAGTTTTTAATGTTATTGAATTTTCTGTTTATGAATGATACAATATAAAAAAATATTGTAATGTTTGATTTTCCCTCTTAAATGGTATGATGGAGTTAAAATCAGCACTTTATTTTTTGAAAGGGGAATATTATGTTTAGAGAAATGCGTAGAAAAAATCAAGCATTGTCTAAAAAAGAAATTATTACAATTTTAAACAGGGGAATGTCAGGAGTGTTGGCATTGTCGGGAGATGATAATTATCCATATGCTGTTCCCATCAGTTATGTATATTATGATAATAATCTTTATTTTCATTGTGCCAAAAAAGGCCATAAATTGGACGCTATTCAAAGAAATGCAAAGGCATCATTTTGTGTTATTGATCAAGACAAAATTGTTTCGGATGACTATACAACTTATTTTAGAAGTGTGATTGCGTTTGGGCAAATAAAAGTGATAACAGATGAACAAGAGAAAAGACAAGCTATTGAAAATCTGGCAATTAAATATGCTCCCAATGACACTTCTTTAGGTAGAAAAATGGTTATTGACAGAGAATGGACACTACTATGTGTGTTAAAAATGAGTATAGACCACATGACTGGAAAAGAAGCAATTGAGCTTGTAAAAAAGAAACGACAAGAGCAATAAATATAGTATTTTTTATAGAATATTTTAAATTTATAATACTATAATAAAAAGTTGTTTTTTATCATTTTATATATGTGACTTATAATGAAAAATAATTATTTTATTTTACTTGTAATTATTATTTATTAATACTATAATAATTTGCTGAAAGAGGTATATTATGAAAAAATATAGTATATTTGAATTATATGTAGTTGAAATGAATGGGAAAAAGTTTATTTGTAAATACTATGATGAAAATAAATACATGGACATTTTTACGGATAAAATAATTAGTAATACTGATTATGTTGAAAGATTAAGTGATTATTATCCAAATGACTCAAGAATCAATTTAGAAACAGGCATTCCATTAAAAGTTAGTAGGGAAATTTTATTATTAAAGTATATTGAAATTAATACCAAAAAAAATACTGCTGTTGAAGAAAGAATAGATAAAAATAAGACTGATTTAGTTTTAGAAAAACTAATTGGACAGGTATTACAAAATCCAGACGAATTTTATAGACAAATAGGAATGGCTTTAAGTTCAGAAGAAAGAATATATATATTAGACTTAATAAAAAATAAGAGTTGTTATACTTGTACTAATGCTTGTTGTAGAGTTGAACAAGTTGACAAACCTATCGATGATTGCCTAGGGTGGATGAATGAAAAAATTATTGGCAAATATAGAGTATTAACCTTAGGCAGAAATAATGGTAATTAATATTTATGAATGAGGATAAATATTTAAAAGTCTTAAAATTTTATCTTTTAGCAACTAAGCTTAAATATAAGATAAGAAGTGGATGGGATAAAAATCATTGGAATATAAATAATGATAGAATTGAAAGCATTGCAGAACATATTTATGGTGTATGTATTTTAGCAATAGGATTAGATTCAGAGTTTGATTTTAAATTAAATATAGACAAAGTAATAAAAATGTTGGTTATACACGAACTTGGAGAAGTTATAATTGGAGATATAACTCCTTTTGATGATATTACTTTAGAAGAAAAGAAAAAAATTGAACATGAAGCAATAAAAAAAGTTATAGGAGATTTGGTAAAAAAAGAAGAATTAATTTCTTTAATTTATGAATTTGATGAAAGAATTACTAATGAAGCTAAATTTGCATATTATTGTGATAAATTAGAAGCAGATTTACAATCAAAAGTTTACCAAGATTTGGGCTATCAACATTCTTTAGATGATCAAAAAGATAATATTGTATTTAAAAATGAAAAAACAAATCAAATGATTAATGAAGGAGCAACAACTGCCTTTGATATTTGGTATGAATGGGATAAAGAAAAATTTAAAAATAATGCAGAGTTTTCAAGAACTTTAAAAATTATTAAAGAATTAAATACTAAAGAAATATTAAATTAGTAAATATTTATTATTATTTTCCTAGTATTTTTTTTATATTTAATATATAATTTACTTATAAATAGGTTGGTGTTTATTATGGATTTTAAAGAATTAGAACAAAGGTATGATAATTATTTAATTAAAATAGATGATTTATGGAGGTTACTTTGAAGTTTCAACAAAACTTGAAAGAATATCTGAAATTGATAAAGAATTAAATAAAGAGTTAATTTGGAATGATAGAAATTATTATAATAAAATTATTATTGAGAGAACAAATTTAAAAAAGAGTACTGATGATATTATTAATTTAAAAAATCAAATTATTAATAATATTGATATTTTAAAAGATTTAAAAGATAATGAAGACTTAGAAATATATAATTTAATTCAAGAAGAAAGTAGTAAAATTATCGTAGAATTAAATAAATTAGAAATCACTACTTTATTAAATGGAAAATATGATTCATCTAATTGCATTTTTGAAATACATTCTGGTGCGGGAGGAACGGAAGCTTGTGACTGGGCTAGTATGTTATTCAGAATGTATCAAAGATATTTTGATAATAAAGGATATAAAACAATTTTACTTGATTTACAAGAGGGAGAAGAAGCAGGAATAAAAAGTGTGTCATTACTAATTTCTGGTCTTAATGTTTATGGATATCTAAAATGTGAAAAAGGTGTTCATCGATTAGTTAGACTTTCTCCATTTGATGCTAATCATAAAAGACATACTTCTTTTGCAGCCGTTTTAGTTACACCAGTAATTGAAGAAACTAGTGATATAGAAATAAATGATTCTGATTTAAAAATAGATGTTTATCACAGCAGTGGAGCAGGAGGACAAAGTGTTAATACAACAGATAGTGCTGTAAGAATTACTCACTTGCCGACAGGTATAGTTGTTACTTGTCAAAATGAAAGAAGTCAACAACAAAATAGAGAACAAGCTATGGAAATATTAAAGAGTAAATTAAAAATGATAGAAATGGAAAAAAGGGAGGAGGAATTAAATAATTTAAATGGAAATAATAAACATATTGAATTTGGTTCTCAGATAAGAAGTTATGTTATGCATCCTTATTCAATGGTAAAAGATCATCGTACTAATGTTGAAACTAGTAATGTTTATAAAGTTTTGGATGGGGATATTGATATGTTTATTGAAAGTTATTTAAGAAATAATTATGGAGGAAGTAAGTAAAATAGATATTTTAAAAGAGATTTATAAAAAACATAAATTAGTAAGATATTTTGAACTTGTTTTTGGGATATTTTTAATTTCTATAGCTTTTAATTTGTTTTTTTCTCCAAATGATATTGTATTTGGAGGTGTAAGTGGGTTAAGTTTAGTTGCAAAAAAGCTTTTTGGAATAGAAACATCTTTATTTATATTTGTTGGTTCAATGTTTTGTATTGTTTTATCTTTTATTTTTCTTGGAAAAGAAAAAACAGCTTATTCTATTATGGGTTCTATATTATTTCCTTTATTTGCAAAATTAACAGAAAACATATCTAATATTATTAAAATAGATGGTAGTGATCAACTTTTAATTGCTTTATTTGGAGGAGTTTTATACGGACTTGGTGCTGGGCTTGTTTTTAAAGCTGGCTTTACCACTGGAGGAACTGATATTTTAAATCAGATAATGAATAAATATGCTAAAACATCTATTGGAATGTCTATGTTAATTGTAGATGGCTTTATCGTTTTACTTGGAGCATTTGTATTTGGATGGACTAAATTTATGTATGCCATTATAGTTTTATATATTATAAGTATATTAACGGATAAAGTTTTACTTGGAATTTCTAATGCTAAAGCATTTTATATTATTACTTCTAAACCAGACGAGATATCTGACTATGTAATAAATATATTAGGGCATAGTGTAACTATTTTTAATGCAAAAGGAGGATTTTCAAACGAAAAAAATCAAGTTTTGTTTACGGTAATTCCTACTAAAGAATATTATAAGTTTAAAGCAGGTATCAATGAAATAGATAATGGTGCATTTTTTACTGTAGTTGATTCTTATGAAGTATTAGGTGGAGAATAATGGAAGATATAAAAAAAATTTTTAAAGAAATTAATAAATCTGATTATGTTAAAAGATATGCAATTTTATCTTTTGCTTTATTTGTTGCTGCAATAAATTATAATTTATTTATGCTACCTACTAATATAGTAACAGGCGGAGCAAATGGCATATCCATAATTACTAAATATTTATTTCAAATAGATCCAGCATTAATGATATTTTTAATATCTTTTGTTTTGCTTTTTGTGAGCTTTTTTACTTTAAGTGCAGAAGATACAATAGCAGCTATTTTTATTACAGTTGTATATCCTTTGTTTGTTAAAGTTACATCTGGAATAAATGGAATTTTTTTAATTAGTGAAGATAACACATTATTATTAGTAATTTTTGCTGGTGTTTTAAATGGATTAACAACAGGAATAATTTATAAAATTGGTTTAAATACTGGTGGAATAGGCATAATTGCAAAATTAATTGGAGAAAAAGGCAAAAAATCAATTCCTAAAATTAATTTTATTATTAACTTTACAATAGTTTTAGTAGGAGGATATTTCTTTGGAGTAAACATGATTTTATATGCTTATATAATTTTATATATAAGTAAAAATATTAGTGAAAGAATATTACTTGGTATGAGCAGAAATAAGACATTTTATATAATTAGTAAAAAATATGATAAGATAGCAAATTTTATAAAAATTGATTTACAACATGATGCAACAATATTTAATACAAAAGGAAAATATAGTTCTGATAGTCAAAAAATGATACTTACTGTTATTCCAAGTTATGAATATTTTATATTAAAAGAAACAATAAAAGAAATAGATAAAAAAGCCTTTGTTGTCATTTCTGATACATACGAAATTAAAGGTCAAGATAAAAAAATAAAAAATAATAATTAGTTGTGAGCTGACATATTACTGATGTAATGTGTTTTTTTAATAATGTAATAGTGTTGCAAGAAAAAATAAAATTTAGTATAATATTTACATGATAAAAGTAATAGTATAAGAGGATAAGTGATGTATTATGAAATGTATTATGAAAAAAACAAATGTAAAAAAGATATCATTAACAATGATAGGATTAGTAATACTAATAATAGCAGTAGTAGGAGTATCATATGC
>CAZRBE010000057.1:0-5622 GCA_964598285.1 uncultured Mycoplasma sp. | reverse complement strand
CTTGTGCTTGAATAGCATATTCATATTCTTCATCTGCTGTTAAAAGATTAATTCTCCCAATTTCTTTAAGATACATTCTAACAGGATCATTAATTTTTATATCTTTATTAGAAGTAATATTTTCTAATAAATCTCCATCTCCATCGTCTTCTTCTTCACCATCATCATCAGCAGATGATAAAATTTCTATCCCATTTTGAATAAATAAATTGTACAATTCATCTAACATATCACTATCGGCATCTAATCCTTTTAAATGATCCGCTATTTCTTCATAAGTAATTGAATTTGTTTTCTTTCCTAGTTCAATTAATTCTTTTTTACGTTCTTCAAAAGTTTTAATTTCATTAATCATTACTTTCAACTCCCTATTTTAATTAATCTAATTTTTTCTGCTATTAATGCCTTTTTTTCATTATCTGGTTCTTCTTCCATTAATTTTTTAAGTCTTTTTATTTCTTGACTCTTCTTATAACCATATATAACTGCCATATATTCATCAAAACATTCAAAATTAGATATATCTTGTTCTTCATTCAAAACTTGATCAAGTAGTTGTTTCAATTCTACTTTATCATTTAAAGTTGTTATAAAATCCGCTAAAAGAAGATTTTGATCTTGTTTAAATAAATAAGTTATCTCATTAGCTAAATATCTAGCATTAGGAAATGGTAAATAATTTAACTTTCTTTCATATTTACTACGACATTCTACACTATACAACATATAATATAAGATTCCATAAGTAGCCTTTTGATATTTATCTAATATTACTTCTTTTTTTTCTTCTTTCCTTTTGAACGTTTCAATTTTACTACTTTTTTTGATGTTTTGCAACTTTTTTCGCAAAATATTTATATCAATAGAAAATTCTAAAGCTAATTTTTTTAAAATTAATTCTTCTTTAATAATATCTGTTTCTTCTTTTAAGGAATTTAGACAACTATTTATATAATCAGTTTGATCTTCAATTTTTGTTAAGTCTTTTCCTTCTTTTAAATAATTTATTTTAAATTCATTAAAAGATAATGGATTTTCTATTAATGATTTATATGATTTATCACCATATTTAATAATAAATTCATCTGGATCTAAATTTTCTTTTAAACTGATAACATCTGTTTTTATTCCATTATTTTCTAATACTTCTCCGACATTAAAACAAGCTTTTTTACCTGGACCATCTCCATCTAAAGAAATAATAATATGAGAAGATATTCTTTTTATTAAAATTATTTGTTCCTTAGTTAAACTTGTTCCCATAAGAGCAACAACATTTTTAATTCCTACAGAATAAAGTCTAATTACATCCATAAAGCCTTCAACCAATATTAAAAATTTGTTCTTACGTGCTTCTTCTTTTGCTAAATGATAATTATATAATAATTCTCCTTTTTTAAATATTACTGTTTCTTTAGTATTAATATATTTACTATCACTTTTAGAATTATAAATTCTTCCTGAAAATCCTACAACTTCTCCACTTATATTATACAAAGGGAACATTATTCTATTAAAATATAAATCTTTATTATTATAAGTTAAACCAATTACTTCTAAATCTGTATAAGTATAATTTTTTTTTAATAATAAATCACTTAAAGAATTACTACTTAAAGAAAGCCCAATTTTAAATTGTTTTATTAATTCTTCATTAATTCCTCTATTAAATAAATATTTTTTGGCTTCTTCTCCTTTTTTTATATTTAAATTATTTTGATAGAACTTACAGGCCATATCATAAATGTTTAAATATTTTTCATACTTATTAATAGATTTAACATAAACATTTTCTAAAGTAATTCCTGCTTTTGCTGCTAAAATATTTAAAGCTTCTTTAAAATCTACTTTTTCATAGTCCATAACAAAATTAAAGATATTACCAGTGGCTCCACAAGAAAAACATTTATAAATCTGTTTTTCTTTAGAAACACTCATGGAAGGATTTGTATCATCATGGAAAGGACAAACGCCAAAATAATTTTTGCCTTTTTTTACTAGAGGCAAGTAAGAAGATATTAAATCAACTATATCTATAGTATTTCTAATTTCTTTTATTTTATCATCATTTTTCAAGATATTCACCTTCTTTTTTGTATACAAATGTTTATATTTTATCATATTATTAAATGGAGATGATAAAATGTTCAAAAATATTTTATTAAAAAGTATAATTATTTTTATTTTTAGTTCTTTATTACATTCATTATATAATTATTTGCCAATGTTTATTACTTCTATTGTAGTTCCTGTAAATGAATCTATTGCTGAACACATGAAAATGATTTTTTCTGCTTATATATTATTTATCTTAGTTATATTTGCTTTTAAAAAACAAAATAATTATAACTATATTACTTTTAATACAATAGAGGCAATTTTAAATATTATCATATTTTTAATTATATATTTACCAATTAACAAATTAGTTGGAGAAATTATGGTTTTGACATTAGTTATTTATTTTATAAGTATTTTTATTACAAATTTAATCAGTATAAAAATAGAAAAAAAAGAAATAAGCAAAAATATAAATTTATTAATGATTTTAATAATTGTCATTATTTATTCTCTATTTGCTATTTTAACATATTATCCTCCGAAAATAGCTTTGTTTTACGATAAACAAGAAAATATTTACGGAATAAAAAGTTTAAATAAATGAATCTCTAGTAAATAATAATATTTTATTTATTTTATAAATCCTTAATTTACAATAATTTGCAATTTTAATAAAACCTAAACCATCGATTACTAAATCATTATTAGCTCTAATATTTATATTTTCATTTTCATAATTTGTTAAATAATCATGTCTTTTACTATTTATTTTAACTATTTCTATGCTATTTGGTATAAAAAAAGTAAAACTATTTTTATCTCCTTCAAGATAATCAATTCTAAAGATATTATCAATTATTAATGATTCATTTTCTTTTATTTGATAAGTTATGGGATTTATTTCTTTTTTTAAAGAAATTTTTTTAATATATGATTGATCTATATAGTTTAAAAAATTATAAGAATCTACAAGCCCTGGAGTATCTATTATATAGTAATCTTTTATTTTTATTTTAATTAAATCTAAGGTTGTAGAGGGCATTGAAGAAATTGTAATACATTCATCCATATCTATAGTATAATTTTTTATTATTTTATTAATTAAAGTTGATTTGCCTGCATTTGTATTACCCACAACATAAACATTTTTATCTGTTTTATATTTATTAATATAACTCATTAATAGATCTAAATTATAATTTTTTACTGCACTTATAACAATAATATCTTTAAAATAAGTCATATTTGTTTTAAAATAATTTATAATTTTTTCATCTTTGGTGGAAAAAGGTAAAATATCTTTTTTGTTAAGTACTAAAATAATATCATTAAATTTTAAATATTTTTTTATATCACAAACATTTTTTGGAATAGACATTACATCTACTACATATAAAACTAAAGATCTACTTTCTCCAATAACTTTCAATATTTTTTCATATTCTTTATTTGATTTAGTTGAAAAAGTATATTCACCATAATTTTTCATTTTAAAACAACGCATACAATATTTATTAGATAAATTATTAGTATATCCATCAAGCAATATATTATTGTCTTGCAAAACAACTCCACAACCAATACATTTCTTATTCATAATAATTACCCCTTTTAAATGTCTTTCTTTCTTTTCTTCTATTAATGCGAGTAAAACAATTTTCATCATAATTTATTGGATCAATTAAAATTGAATAATAATTTAATTTTTTAGCACCTTTTATATCAGTAAAAATTTGATCTCCAATAACACAAATGCTACCATTACTACAATTTAACTTTTTTTGAGCTTTTTTAAAACCAAAAGAAAATGGTTTACAAGCAAAATAGATATAAGAAAGATTATATTTGCTACATACCTTTTTTACTTTTTTGGTATACAAAGAATTAGAAACAACCATAACATTAAACTTTTTTTTTAGTTTTGATAAAAGATATTCATACTTTTTATTAATTATATAATTATGTCTTTCAATTAAAGTATTATCAAAATCAAAAAACAAAGTAGTTATTCCTAATTCTTTTAATTTTTTATAATTGATAACTAAAATATTTTTTACATACATATTAGGTTTATATTCCATAATCATTCACCAATAATAATATAACATAAATTTAAAAAAAGAAAAACTAATTATCTATGATTAGTTCCTTTTTCCCAAGTTTCTTCTTCTTTAAAAAACTCTTTTTGTTCTGAATAAAAATCATTATATTCTTCTTGTTCTTTTTCTGTTTCTTCTATAGCAACTTGTTCTATAATCGTTCTTTTTAAATTACTATAAACAGATTCTTTTCTTTGAGTTTCATTAATTAATTGTTTTAAATAATCATGGGCATCGTGTGCTATATAAAATGCTTCGTCAAAAATAAGCCCACTTACTTTAAAATAATCAATTCCTTCTTTGTTTTGGACATATTTTTTTAATTGTTTTAAAGCTGTTAATATAATTCTTTGATTTGTTCCATTCATATATTCAATAATATTATTACCATCAAACTTTATAGAAGTACTTGATTCAATATCGTGTTTTATAGCTTCAAAACTTTTACCATACAATTGGACAGACATAGTATTTTCAAGCAAATAATTAGTTAATCCTGATGGATTTTTTACCCCTTTTATTTTTTTAAAACTAGCGGAAACTGAATTTTTCACTTCTTTTATTTCTCTTTCCAGTGAAGTTAATTCTTTTTTCATTATATTTTTTCCCTTTCTCTTTGCATAGTCTTTTTCATACTTGTTATTTCTTCTTTTAATTTTTTATTAATACTTTTTAAAGTTTGTATTTCAACTGACTTTTGTGATTCTTTTACTTGCTTATTTTTTTGTTCTAAAGCAATTTTCATATAATTTTCAAGTGGAGTTTCATTATTTTTATTAATAAAATAACTATATGCCTTTGTGCCAATATCATTTGCTAAAGACATACAAAAATTTAAATTTAAACTTTTAGCATTTGAAATTGATTTGTAATATTTATTCAATATTGATTTATAATAATATAAATGATTATTATCCATAAGATTAATAATGTCATTATTAGGAATTTGAATATTATTTTTTCTGATATAGTCTTTCATATCAGTAATATTCATTTCATAAAATGTTTCATTTAATTTAGCAATAACATTACTATATAATCTTTTGGCATTATCTTGTTCACTGACACTTAAAATGCCAAGATTTATTTCCTTATCTGTAAATTCCTTTAATATTTGTCGTATGTTAAGTTTTAATTTTTTAATTTTAATTTGAAATAAAATTTCTTTTTCTTGCTCATATGTATAATACATAAACCCCACCCCATACAATCATGATTATAGCATAAAACAGTTTAAAACACAATGAATTATATATACAAAAAGAAGAAATAAATAGTTATTTATCTCTTACTTGAGCATTTAATAAAGTTACAACTTTATCAATAATATTTTTAAAAAGTTTTTCTACTTCTTCTTCAGTCAAAGTTCTATCTAAAGATGTAAATGACAATGAAAATGCTAAAGATTTTTTATTTATATCTATATTTTTGCCTTTATATAAATCAAAAACATAAACATCAT
>CAZRBE010000056.1:0-5687 GCA_964598285.1 uncultured Mycoplasma sp. | reverse complement strand
GAAGAAAAAAACAAAGGAGAAGAAAGATTATGACAGTAGTATCAATGAATTATTTATTAGAAGCAGGAGTACATTTTGGACATCAAAAAAGAAGATGGAATCCCAAGATGAAAGAATATATATATACATCACGTGATGATATATATATAATTGATTTACAAAAAACAGCATGTTTAATAGAAGAAGCTTATGCAGCTTTAAAAGAATTAGCCACTAATGATGGAACATTTTTGTTTGTAGGAACAAAAAAACAAGCTAATGAAGCAATGAAGGAAAGTGCTCAAAGAACAGGAATGTATTATGTTATTGAAAGATGGTTAGGTGGAACTTTAACTAATTTTAGAACAATAAGAAGTAGAATTAAAAGACTTGATGAAATAGAAGCTATGGAAAAAGAAGGTACTTTTGAATTATTACCTAAAAAAGAAGTTTCTAAATTAAAAAAAGAATATGATAAATTAAATCGTAATCTTTGTGGAATTAGAGATATGAAAAAGCTTCCTAATGCTTTAATTATTGTTGATCCTAGACAAGAGGAAACAGCAATTAAAGAGGCAAGAAAATTAAAAATTCCAGTATTTGGTATTGTAGACACTAATTGTGATCCAGATATGGTTGATTATGTTATTCCAGCTAATGATGATGCTGTAAGAAGTGTAAAACTTGTAATCGGAGTACTTGCTAATGCCATTGCAGAAGTTAATGGAAAAGAAGTAATTAATTATGTATCAGCAGAAGATGCCAAAAAGGATACAAAAGAAAATATTATGGAAAAAGCTGTAGCAGAAGTTAAAGACATAAAAGCAGAAGTAACAGAAGTACAAGAAGTTGTAAAAGAAAAGGCTTCAAAAGTAGAAAAAAAAGTAGAAGATACTATTAAAGATGTAAAAAAAGAAGCTAAAGAAGTTGTAAAAGATACTAAGAAGAAAATTCAAGAAGTAAAAGAAAAAAGTGATAAAGTAACTAAAATTGTTAATAAAGCTATAAAAGAAGTAAAAAAAATAAATCTTGAAGATAAAACACTTGCAGAATTAAAAGCTATGGCAAAAGAAAAGCAAATAAAAAGTTATAGCACTATGAAAAAAGCAGAACTAATTGAAGCTTTGAAATAAGGAGGAGTTTTATGTTTACAGCAAACGATGTAAAGGAATTAAGAGAAAAAACAGGTGCAGGAATGATGGACTGTAAAAAAGCTTTAGATGCTACAAAAGGAAATATGGAAGAAGCTATAACTTGGCTTCGTGAAAAAGGTATATCTAAAGCAGAAAAAAAAGCAACAAGAATTGCTGCTGAAGGATTAAGTTTTGCTTCCTCTTCAGAAAATGTGGCGGTTATAGCAGAAATTAATTGTGAAACTGATTTTGCATCTCGCAATGAAGAATTTAAAACATTACTTATGCATATTACAAAAACGTTATTTAATAGTGATGTTGAAGAAGTTGAAGAAGCAAAAAAAATAGTTTTACAAGATGAAAATATTACTATAGGAGAAGCAATTATTAATTTTACTGCTAAAATAGGAGAAAAAATAAGTTTTAGAAGATTTGCAAGATTAGTAAAAAATGATGATGAAATTTTTGGAATTTATTCTCATATGGGAGGTAAAATTACTTCAGTAGTAACTCTAAAAGGAACTAATAGAGATGTAGCTAAAGATGTAGCAATGCATGTTGCTGCTATGAACCCTTTATGCGTAACAATTGATGAAGTGCCAGTTGATGCCTTAGAAAAAGAAAAAGAAATTTATAAAGAACAAGCAATAAATGAAGGAAAATCAGTTGATATTGCAGAAAAAATGGTTTTTGGAAGAATTAAGAAATATTATAAAGAAGTATGTTTAGTAGAACAAGAATTTATTAAAAATCCTGATATAACTGTAGGGCAATATGTTAAAGACAACAATTGTGAAATGGTTAATATGATAAGATATGAAGTTGGCGAAGGAATAGAAAAAAGAAATGATAACTTTGCTGAAGAAGTAATGAATCAAATTAATGGCTAAAAACAATTGTCCACTTTCAGATTTATCTTATAAAAAACAATTATGTTTGAAGTTTATTCAAATATAGTTGTTTTTTTTGTTATTTTTAGTATAATTATATATGAGGAGACGTGATTTATGAATATTGATTATTTAGCAAAAACTAAAGAAAAAATGAATAAAGCAATTAGCAATCTTGAAGAAAGATTTACTAGTATAAGGGCAGGTAGAGCTAATCCTAACATGTTGGATAGTGTTTTTGCTTTGTATTATGGTACACCAACTCAAATAAAACAACTTGCTACTATATTTGTTCCAGAAGCTAGAACTATTAATATAAAACCATTTGATAAAAATGCATTAAGTCCTATAGAAAAAGCAATTTATGAAGCTAATTTAGGAGTAACACCTAATAATAATGGGGAAATGATATTTATAAACATTCCACCTTTAAATGAGGAAAGAAGAAAAGAACTTGTAAAACAAGCAAAAGAATATGCTGAAGATGGTAGAATTTCTATAAGAAATATTAGAAAAGACATTTTAGATGAAATAAAAAAAGATGATTTGCCAGAAGATATTGAAAAAGTTACAACAGATAAAGTACAAGATATTGTAGAAGAATATAATAAAACAATTGAAAATATGTTAAAAGAAAAAGAAAAAGATCTTATGGAAATTTAAATAGAAGGGAAAAGTATATGTATGGAAAAAAGTGATTCTTATTTTGATGGAGGTTTGTTACAATTAATTGGTTGGAGATTGTTGGGAGGATTAGTTACAACAATCACATTTGGGATTTGCTATCCATGGGCATTATGTATGGTTTATGGATGGGAAATTAATCATACTGTAGTTAATGGAAAAAGATTGACATTTGATGGGACAGCAACTCAATTATTTGGCAATTGGATTAAATGGATTTTATTAACAATAATTACTTTAGGAATTTATGGATTATGGGTTAATATTAAAATAATTCAATGGAAAACTAAACATACTCATTTTGTTGAAGTAGAAATATAAATTAATTTTTATATTTTTTTTATTATATAAAAATGTTACAATGAATATGGTGATAATATGAAAAAAACTATTAAAGATTTTGATTTATTTAAAAAAGTCATTATTTTAAGATGTGATTTTAATGTTAGTATAAAAAATAATAAAATACTTGATGATACTAGAATTATTAATTCTTTAGAAACAATTAATTATTTATTAGATAAAAAATGTAAGATAGTTATTTTATCTCATTTAGGCAAAGTAAAAACTTTATCTGATAAAAAGAAAAATAGTTTGCAAATAGTTTATAAAAGATTACAAAAGTATTTAGGCACTAAAATTTTATTTCTTCCATTTACTAATGATCCTATCATAAAAGAAACAATAGATAAAATGTCTTTTGGCAATTGTATTTTGTTAGAAAATACTAGATTTGAGGATATTATAGGAAATAAAGAAAGTGGTTGTGATTTAGAACTTGCTAAGTATTGGGCCTCTCTTGGAGATATTTTTATTAATGATGCCTTTGGTACAATTCATAGAAAACATGCTTCAAACTATGGTATATCTAAATATTTAGATTCTGGTATTGGTTTTTTAATAGAAAAAGAAATTAAAAATTTAGATTATTTAGATAATCCAATAAGACCTTTCTCAGTTATTATGGGAGGTTCTAAAGTAAAAGATAAGATTCAACTTATAAATAGATTATTAGAAAAAGTAGATTATTTATATATTGGAGGTGCAATGGCATGTACTTTTTTAAAGTCATTAAATATAACTTTAGGCAGTTCTAAAATTGAAGAAGATATGTTAGAAACATGCAAAAATTTATTAACAAAATATAGTGATAAAATAATTTTGCCAGTAGATTTTTATGGCTCAACTAAATTTAGTAATTTTACAAAAAAAGAAATGTATTTTATAACTGATATACCTCAAAAATTTGTAGCAATGGATATAGGAAAATATACAATTGATATGTTTAAAAATCAATTAGAAGAATCTAAAACAGTATTTATTAATGGGCCTTTAGGAGTATATGAATATAGCAAATATATCAATGGAACAAAAGAAATATTAACATATCTAAGTAAAAATATTGAAAATGTGTATGTTGGTGGGGGAGATATTGTTACTTGTGTCCAAAAACTTAAATTGCCTGTAAAATTCATTTCTACCGGAGGAGGAGCAACATTAGAATATTTGATTAATAAAAATTTACCTGGAATTATTAATATAAAGGAGAAATAAAATGGTAAAGATGATAGTTTTAAATCATAAATCTTATATGAACTATGATGATGTTATAGATTATATAAAAGATATGAAAGATAAAATTAGGACAGATATAAATGTTATAATTTGTCCAAGTTTTATATATCTTCCATATTTTAATGGCAAATATAATTTTTCACTCGGAAGTCAAAGCCTTTGTCCTTATGAAATAACGGGAGAATCTACTGCAGAGCAATTAAAATCAGTAGGAGTAAAATATTCATTAATAGGTCATTTTGAAAGAAAAAAATATTTTATTGAAAGCAATAAGTTTATCAATGATTCAATAAAAGAAGCAATAAAAAACAATATAATTCCTTTAGTATGTGTTGGAGAAACAAAAGAACAATATTTAAGAAAGAAAACTGGAGAAGTAATAATTAATCAATTAAAGGAATATTTCTATAAAATTGATTTTTCTTATGATATTGTTATTATATATGAACCTGGTTGGGAATTAGACAAAAATAATACTCTAAATGTTTGTGATATAAAAGAAGTTATTAATTTAATTAAGAATACTATAATTAAATCTTATAATATAAATCCTATAGTCTTATATGGTGGCAATGTTAATAAAAATACCATAAATACACTTTCTAAAATAAATAATATAGATGGATATTTAATAGGAAAATCTAGTATTTCTCAAGAAGAAGTCATAAAAATTCTTGATTCTGTTAATTAATCGACATAATTAGCTAAAAAAAGTCCTAGAAATAGGAGTTTTTTTGTATTATAATAAATTTGCGTGGTAGTTAGAAGGGAGAAAATAATGGAAAAAATAAGAGTATTTTTAATTGATGACAATGTTGAACTTGTCAATATGATTAAAGAATATTTTGACAGTCGCGCAAATATTGAAGTAAAATTTACAGCTCATGATGGAGAAGAAGGGTTAAAAATGATTAAGGAAAATTTGATAGATTTTGACTTAATTATTTTAGATTTAATTATGCCTAAAAAAGATGGCATAGCGGTATTAGAAGAAATGAACAAAGAGAGGATAGATAAAAAGATTATTGTTTTAACTTCTTATAATACTCCAGAAATGATAAGAAAAGTTTCTGATTATGGTGTTAATTATTTTATTTTAAAACCATTTGAACTTTGTGAGCTTGAAAAAAGGATATTAGAAATTGGAGAAGATGCCGAATTTGATAATAAATCTCTTAATTTATATCATCATAATTTACAAATATCTATTACTAATATTTTACATGAACTTGGTGTTCCATCTCATATTAAAGGTTATCAATATATAAGGGAAGGTATATCAATAATATATGAAAGACCAGATGTAATTGGAGGAATTACCAAAGAACTCTATCCAGAATTGGCAGATAAATTTGATACTACAACATCTCGTGTAGAAAGAGCCATAAGACATGCTATAGAAGTTTCTTGGAATAGAGGAAATTGG
>CAZRBE010000055.1:0-5717 GCA_964598285.1 uncultured Mycoplasma sp. | reverse complement strand
TAAAACTTTATTAAATTAAAGTTTTTAGGAGTTAGATTCCTTATAAATGGGGCGATATATGAGGATCGAACTCATGTATACTAGTTCCACAGACTAGCGTGTTACCACTTCACCAATATCGCCAGCTAATAAATACTTCTATATATTAGCATTTTTTTGTTATTTTGACAAGTACTTTATAATTTTATTACTTTGTTTCTTTTTTTATTGTACTTTTAACTATTTGAGATTTTACTTCTTTTACCTCTGATTCTGGAAAAATGTTTTCTTTTTTAAAAAATAACATTTTTACAATTAAGCTTAATCCTAAACATATAACAATAAAACACACAATTCCACCGATAAAAGGCACAAGTTCTATTAATTTTATTACAAATACTCCTAATACAATAGCTAAATATCCATTTTCCTTATGTTTAAATATTTTGGTAATAATAAAATTACCTAATAAATATCCAACAAATATTGTGGTTAAGTAAATTGATATAATGTATGAAATTAAAGTAATTATAGAAATAGGAATTCCAATAATCGTAATCATTAACATTATTGATATGACAGGTACAGCTATTAAAATTAAAAAACCTATAACAATATCACTTAAACATTTTCCAAAAGTATAATTTTTCATTGTGTTTGAACATTTTTTAAATAAATTAGACCATATTCCATATAAAATAATTCCTATTAAGATCATTCCTATCAATGATATAACAAAATTAACTATTTTATTTCCCCAAACATCTTCAATATCATCTTTTTCAGTAACAGAAACTAAAGTTGCTCCAGCATTTACTTTATTTATATTTGTAATTGAAGCATCATCATTATATTTTAATGTACCAGAAATATTAACATTATCCCCAAATACAATATTTGAGGCATTAACATTGACATTTCCTAAAATAGTAGTATTAGATATGTTGACATCCACGGACGAAATATACAGATTACGAGATATTATAGTATTTACTAATGAAACATTGGATGCAAATAAATAAGTATCTCTTCCTACTTTTGCATTATCTTTTATAGAAATAGTATTACCAGTAACAAACAAATCATTATTTATTGTTCCTTGAATATTAACTACATTACCTGCAAAAAATCCATAATTAGCTACCCCTGAAATATCAAGTGTTTGCCCAGCAATAAAGCCAATACCATTAATAGTACTTGAAGAAGTTACATTTGAACCCGCAAAAAACACTGTTCCATCATAAATTCCTGATATATTTAGATTTTCATCTGCTTGAAACAATTCTTTTCTTTGTTCTGAAGACGTAACTATAAAATCATCATCTTCTATAGCTTTTACACTTGAAAATGATAATCCTGCAAAAACAACAAATAGTGCACAAATAACATATTTTAATTTTCTCATATTCATTCTCCTCCCTAATAATATAACATGAAAGAAAAAAAATGTAAATTAGATAAAGTGTTAATCTAATAATTTATCTATATTTGATACTAAAAACTTTTATCTTTAGCTAATCCATATTGCATATCAATTACAAACTTTAATAGTTACTAATTTATCCATTCAGATATTTTTTTCGATAAGTTTACAATTTTTCTTTTAATTTCATAACAATTCATAGTATAATAGTTTATGTAAGACACTTCTAAATATTTTTGTTTATAATAAAAATCAGAAGTGTTTTACCTCATTTTTAACTCAAAAAATCAATTTTGGTAATAATTCAAAATTGATTTTTTGTTTCTTTAAAAATTTTATCTTTCTAGATACATTTTTGTTTTAAAGTATTACTATTAGTCTTAAACCCATTATTTAACATAGCATTTATTTTATTATTATCTGTTATAACAAATCCTAAATATTTGTCATATAAATACATTAAGTTATCCGAAAAAACAAAAACCGAACAAAAATTTATATATTCTTCATCTATATAATATAAATTATAAGTTTTAAAATTTTCTAATTCTTCATTTGTTAATGATTCAATAAATACTTTTTTATAAAATAACAAAGCTTCATGTGCTCCTTCAAAAAACTGTTTGAATTCACTAGTTATTATTGATAATTTATCAGTTAAATTATTAATATTTACTAGTTTTTTTATTATTTCATCAGTATAATAATCATCTTTTAATAAACCTAACTTTGAATCAATTTGTTTGTCATCTGATAAAGGAATTATATTATAATCCCCATCGCTATTATTGGAATAACCAAATTCTTTTGTTTGGCAACCACTTTGAATTAAATATAAATCTAAAGTTAAATCCATTAGATATTTTTCACCATCAACAGTTGTTTCAATAGCAATATGATTATCAGCATAATGTCTACCTATTATTGTCCTTTCAATTAAATTAGCTTTTATATTTAATTCTTTTAAAATACTTATAAAAATCTGAGATATTTGTTTACAAGTTTGAAAACGATTGACATAAGTAGTAATACCTCTTTGATAATTTATATCTTTCTTATAGATTTCTTTATTATCTAATACTTTTAAATCATAACTAAATAATTTGCCTAAATTAATGTAAACCCATCTAACTTTTTCTAAGTCAGTTAAATTATCAGGAATATTTGCTAAAATAAGTTCAATATCTCCACATATATTATTATCCATATTATCATCCCACTCCTATTTTATAACTTTCTTTTAAATAAAATTAATAATAAACAAATATTACTTATCTAATATTTTACCTATGGCATTTATAACACCTAATTTACCATATTCATAAGTTAATCCTCCTTGTTGATAAGCAATATAAGGTGATCTAAGTGGCCCATCACAAGATAATTCAATTGATGATCCTTGTGTAAAAGATCCTGATGCCATAATAACTTTATCTGTATAACCTGGCATGTCATCAGGAACAGGAATTGCATCAGAATCAATAGCGGATGCTTCTTGAATACCCGTACAATATTTAATTAGTTTCTCTTGATCATTAAATATTATGTTTTGTACAATATCTGCTCTTTCTTCATTGTACTTAGGTTCTACTTCATAATTTAAATCTTCTAACATTTTACTGGTAAATATTGCTGTTTTTAATGCTGCCGCAACAACAGATGGAGCCATAAATAACCCTTGTAAAATACTTTTATTAGCTCCTAAAGATGGTCCGACTTCTTTTCCTTGTCCTGGAACAGTTAGTCTTTCTGCACATAAATTTATTAAATCTTTCTTTCCAACAATATATGCTCCATTAGAAGCAATACCTCCCCCAAGATTTTTAATTAGAGATCCAACTACAACATCTGCTCCTACTTCTGTTGGTTCTTTATAAGAAACAAATTCACAATAACAATTATCAACCATTATAATAGTTTTAGGACTAACTTTTTTTATTATAGAAATAATTTTAGAAACTTTATCAATAGTAATACTTTTTCTAGTAGAATAACCTTTTGATCTTTGAATCTCTATCATTTTGACAAAAGATATTTTTAATCTTTTTTCTATCTCTTCATATGCAAAATCATTATTTATTAGTTCTACTTGTTCATAATTTATTCCAAATGATTTTAAAGAACTATCATTTTTAGTAATTCCAATAATTGTATCCAATGTATCATAAGGTTTACCGCAAATACTAAGCAATGTATCATTAGGTCTTAATATACCAAATAGACATACTGTTAAAGCATGAGTTCCAGAAATAAATTGATTTCTAACTAAAGCATCTTCAGTACAAAAAATATCAGCATAAATTTTTTCAATTACATCTCTTCCTATATCATTATAGCCATATCCTGTTGTAGAATTAAAATGTATTTCAGATAAATGATTTTTATTAAAAGCAACTAATACTTTTTTGCTATTAAATAAGCAAATATCATCAATTTTTTTGAATTGTTCATTTAATTTTTTTCCATTTTTCAAAGCTAAATTACTTATTTTTTTATTTATTTCCATCAAATCCACCATCCACTCTAATTACTTCATTATTTATATAACTAGCATTTGAAACAAAGTAAATAGCTTCTGCCACTTCAGAAGCACCTCCAAATCTATTTAATAAAATTTTACTAATTTCATTGATTTTAAAATTCGCATCTAAATCTTTATTCATATTAGTATCTATCCAACCTGGTGCTATACAATTTACTTTAACTATTGGGGCATAATATTTAGCAAAATTATGGGTTAATGATATAATTCCAGCTTTTGAAGCATCATAATCAATACTAAAAGGATAATATGTATCAATTGCATTAGTAGAAGATATATTAACAATACTACCAAATCCTTGTTTTTTCATAAAATCTCCAACTATTCTGCTAACTAAAAATGTTCCAAGTAAATTAACATCTAAAATCCTTTTAAAATTATTAACCTGTTTATCTTCAATTGTTGTATCAATAGCTATTCCTGCATTATTTACTAAAACATCAATTCTTCCAAAAGTTTCTAAAACAAAATCAAACATTTTTTTTACTTCTTCTTCCAATGATATATCACATTTTATTGTTTTTACAGTAACATTATAAGAATGTTCTATATCTTTTTGTAATGCTAAAGCAGAATCTTTACTATTATTATAATTTATAATAACATCATAATTATTTTTTGCAAAAATACGTGCCGTTGCACTACCAATACCGTGTGATGCTCCAGTTATTAAAACAACTTTTTTTTTCATATAGACATCTACCTCTTTAATATCAATACTACATTGACTTAATTTTATAATAAAAAAACAAGCAATTAATTTAGTATATTAAATGAAATAAATTCATTTGTGCACTCCAAGTGCATATTTAATTAGAATTACTAATAACTCCTTATTAAAACATAACTAAAAATAAAAGCTTGCAACGAATATGATAAAACAAATAAGTTAAAAAAGCAACATATTTTTATTGTTCTCCCAAAGTTACTACTAATCCAATTTGATTTCCTTCCATCACACCAATAATATTAACCTCAACAATCATTCCATCATATTGATAACTCCAATGATAATCCCCTTTGTCACTTATACTATTATCAAGTGTCAATTTTACTTCATCAGAATTAAGACAACCACTGCAATAATAAATCTTATTAGTATCAGATATATATTTTGTATAATCAAATATCTTACTCTGATAAGAATTTCTTTGTTCTACTGTCAAATTTGATAAATCTTCAATGTAAGTCGCTTTCCTAAAATAAATAGGAGTGTCATCTTTAATTGTATAATTACCTGTTTTAGTATATGCAGTATTTTCTACACCTAAATTTGGTTTTACTTCTTCTAAATCGATTCCAAATTGTTTGAAAGCTGAAGTAGCATCTCCTTCAATATTTTTAATAATATTGTCGTTGTCATTATCATCTGGTTTATTATTTTTATTTGTGCAACCAACTATTAAAACACATAAAATTAATAATAATAATAATAATAATATTTTATTATTTTTTTGTTTCATAAAATTCATATTCCTTTCTCTTTTTATAAAAATTTAAAATACTTACTTTACTTATTAATTAGTATATCATATATTATATTAAACATAAAGAGTTCAAGTCATAAAATTTGATTTCTTTATGCTTTTTGCTATATCTAACATTCAAACAAATCATTTATACAACAAAAAAGTTAAACCAAAGTTTAACTTTATATAAAGACGATTGGTTCGTCTATTTTCCTTATGGCAGGGGTGGCAGGATTTGAACCCACGACATTTGGTTTTGGAGACCAACGTTCTACCAACTGAACTACACCCCTACAACAAATAA
>CAZRBE010000054.1:5190-5762 GCA_964598285.1 uncultured Mycoplasma sp. | reverse complement strand
AAGCCCGCCCGCCGCACGGTCAAAGAAGTCTTTGAAGAATTCCGCGAAAACGGAAGAAAAGACAGGGCCTATCAAACGATACGTAAGCAGGACAGCATTTGGGAAAACCATTTGCGGGAAAGGTTTGGTAAGCGTTTTGTGGATGAAATCAGCGTGGCGGAAGTCAACGATTATCTTGCGGAACTATACTATGATGATGGTTTTTCATTTCAATACACGGAATCGTTTCTCAAAATGTTCTATTTGGTTTTCGGTCAGGCGTATTCGCGGGATTATTTGGAAGTCACCGCTTACAATAAACTGTGCGTAAATAAAGACACGAAAATCAGAATGCCCAAGATAAAATCAGAGGATGATACCGACATTGTCGCTTTCAGCAGGGAACAGCTTTTGCTGTTGGATGATTATTTTCGAGATACCAACGCGGAAACGGCTTACCTGTTGGGACGGTATTGCGGTTTGCGTATCAATGAATGTTTCGGTTTGAAATGGAGCAATGTGGATTTGAAAAACGGCACAATATACATAGACCGTCAAATGCAATATCAAGATGGACTTATTAAATTAGTTCC
>CAZRBE010000054.1:0-5167 GCA_964598285.1 uncultured Mycoplasma sp. | reverse complement strand
ACAATTTATCTATGCGAACCAATGAAGCAACAACTCCAAAAAATAGCGCTTCTGCGCCAAGAGCAGGAAAGGCAATTCTCCGCCCTTCGCAAACAGAACCGTCGATTGATTGAGGATATTGACGGGAGCAAAATCTATTCCACCGAACTTGTGAATTGCTTGCCCGATGGTAAAATACAAACCGTAAATTCGATGAAATATCCAACGCGCGAAATCAAAAGCAAACTCCAAATCGAATTCAAGTATCATTATCTTCGGCATACTTTTGGCACGATGATGGCGGAAATGAACACACCCGAACATTTACTGTGCAATCAAATGGGACACGGAAACATTCGCGTGACGCAAAGGTATTACATCGCAATGTCGCCCAATGGCATTGACATTCTGCGAAACAACCTCAATTCCCTGTAACCAGAGCGGCAGTCATTTCGGTGACTGCCGCCTTAATACATCTCCCTGATTTTATCAATGTACGCCTTGAAACCATCCACAACATCATCAGGCGAAACCACTTTTGCCCGCTTTCCGAATCCCAACAGCCAACCATAAAATTGATTGCTGATTTCAACGTTTGCGGATACCGTAAAGTGGGCCTCATCCGTTTTGACATACTGAATATCATTGCTTGTGCCAAAACGCTCTACAACCGTATCCAATAGAGGATTGATAAAGCGAATGCTTACACGTCTCGGTGTTCCTCCATACATCGCAAATACGCGCTGTGCGTATGTTTTTATATCCAGCTTTGCGAAAACGTCCTCGCCATCACGCGGTTCGCCTGTCAAAGCCACTTCTTTCATTCGGTCTACGCGGTATGTGCGCATTTGCTGTTTATCACCATAAAACGCAAGAAGATAATAGTTTCCGTCGTTAATCAGCAACTGATAGGGACTGACAAAGTACTTTTCTCCCCTTCGCCGCTCAACCTGTTGCCGCATATCGCCAATAGCATATTTGAGATATTTGAAAGCAATCTTTTCAGGCTTATGTGCTTTTCCATCCAGCTTTCTGCTTATCGCATCGTTGATAACCGCGATGTTATTCAGTACGCTTCGATTATTTGTCTTTATCCTATCGGTCAGAAATGCGTTGTGTCGTATTCTTTCCGCTTGTGCTTCGCTAACGAAATCACATACCACATCAACAAGACGCTTTGCCTGTCCTTCGGTGACAAATTTGGCGGAATACACGCATTCAGCCAATAGGCGAATGTCATTCACATCAAAATGCCGTTGGCGAACATAGAACCCTTTTCTGTGTCTATCATAAACGACAAGTTTCAGTTCGTCAGTTTCATCCTCGGCAAGCATTTCCTCCGCCTCGTCAATCGAACAGTCCTCATCCAACATCAAAGAAATTTTGTTGATTTCCTCAATATCCTTATAGATGGAGCGGCGTTCGGCGGAAATGCCGCATTCTTCTAAAAACGCAATAATATCAAACGCAGTCGCAACGTGATCTATATCCGACGATTTCAACAAATACTGTAATACCACATAAGGCTTAATCTTTTGATTGGGTTTCTTGCCGCGTTGCGCCTCTGCGCTTTCTTCCAGATAGGCATCTGATTTCCGCTGCGTCTTTTTCATCGTCTTGTCTTCTGACATTTTGTGCGCCGCCTTGTAGAATAATTGATAACGGGAACGACGCTTTCAGATGAATCTTCATCCATCGTCAAGGCGCGGAAACTGCCGCTATGTCTGATTATACCATATTCTCAACGCCAATAAAAGCCTGATGTTTCCAAGCGGCGTTATTGTCTGGCATTCCGCTCTCTCGCCAAAGGATTATCGCTAAAAGGATGGATAAAGATTCTTTGATAATCCTTTGGCGAAATGACTTTCGGGGAGGTCATTCCTCCGCCGTCCCGTCCAATCCGTTATCCATTGCTTCCGCTTCCGGCGCATACCATCTTCTTTTCTTAAAATAATAATTGCGCCCGCTTGCGGGCGCAAGAGGGATGAATAATTTGAACATCAAGAGCAGGACGCTTGCGGCCTGCGATGATGTTCGCAATTATTCTCCCTCGCTACTTTTCACTTGTGATTTTTCTCCAAAGGTTGATGGAAGCATTTATATATATATTATTATATTGTTCGCATCAACGTTTGGAGAAAAGTATACCGTTGGACAACGTTTGACAAAGCGCCCATAACAAATTCCAATTATAGGTGAAAGGAGTGTGAAAAGCACTATGACACAGATAACGGTTACGCTGCCCTACGATGAAAAAGAACAGTTCGCGAAAATCGCCGCAAAGAATGATCTTACAATGTCGCAGCTTATTCGCTGGTTTATACGCAACATCAATAGCGACACTTGCGGTTTCAGCATCCGCATAGAAAAATGACAGGAGGGAAATATATGGCAAGTTTAGGAATCCGTCTTTCCGACGATGAAAAGGAAGCGCTTGCTGAAATGGCCAAACAGCAGGACACGACAATTTCTCACATCGTCAGGCGGCTCATCAAAGGAACGATGGGCGATGAAACATCGCTCCGCGATATTTCATCAGGCCCTCCAGCAGCCGCTTCGCGGCTGGCTGATTAATCAACAGAAGGAAGGTATGAAGCAATGAACGTCAATAAACTACGCGCCTCTGGAATGCGGCACGTAATGGAAGTCAAAGGCACTCTTGAGGGCAATCCGCACCATCAGGAGCATATCCGCGATTTTTGTAACTATGCGGACGCGGTTTCCCAAGGAGAAGCGGATGAGGTGCGTTAGGAAATCCCTCAAACCGTCCAGAAGGAAGTTCAGAAACAGATGAACTCAAACAAGGTATAGGTTGAAGTGGATAAGCAGTCCGTGAAAGCGGCCAAGAAAGCGATCGACGATGTTTTTTCTTCGATCCGCAAATTGTTTGGATAAGGCGGTTCGCTGACGAAGGAAGAGAACCGTATTTGAGATTGTGCGTGGTGGGAAAAATTTTGTACAAAAATGCTTCGGCGGCATATTCTTCCCCGTAATCCCGAAACGATTTCACTCTTGGCGGGAGCGGCAATCAGGCGGGGGCGGCTTGCGGAATCGCCGCTTTTCGCTCCTGAAACCCATCCCCCCGACCGTTAAGCGGCAACCGCGCACACATACAGGGACAGTCTCACGCCAAAAAAAGCAAGACTGTCCCTGTTTTTTGCGTTTATGCTTCGGTCAGATTTTTTCGCCTGTTGTGGGGTCTGTGAATGAGATTTCTAACCGCAAGCCCAAAGCCTCCGCGATTTCTTGTAAATCTGTTTCAGTAAAATTATCCCGTTTCATTTTGTTGTGAAGGTTTTGCGGCGATACACCCATTCGCCGTGCAAGTTCTGATTCTGATAGATTTCCACGCTTTACCAAAGCTATACGAATATTCTCTGTCATAGGCATTTGCATCACCTCCTTGAAATTATAAACGAATTCATTTTAAAAGTCAAAGAATAATTTATATTTAACAGAGAAAAGTTTAAATTGTCTATTGACATTTTAAACGAAATCGTTTATAATAGTAACTGTCAGGAGGGAACAGGAAAGCAAAGTTCCCCGAATCGCAAGGAGGAAAACAAAATGTCTAATCCCAATATGGAAGCCAAGGTCAAGGAACTTCAAGAGTTGAAGCGTATGAAGGAAGAACTGGAAGCCGAAATCACCACGATGGAGGACGAAATCAAAAAGGTGATGGGCGATGAAGAAACGCTGTTCGCGGGCGCGTTCAAAGTCTCTTGGAAGTCCTTCACTTCTAACCGTCTTGATACCACCGCTTTGAAAAAGGCGCTCCCGCAAATCGCGGAACAGTTTATGAAAGCCACCACCGCCCGCCGCTTCTCCATAAATTAAAGGTCTGAACGCCTACCACAGCATTCAGACCGCGCCACCCCGAAAGCACTACCAAACAGGGGAGCAAGGACATTCTACCACAAAGTCTTTGCTCCCCGCAAGCAAAGGAGCAAAAGAAAATGGATATTTATAAGGAAGTCACCGACCGCATTATTGCCCAAATGGAACAGGGAATCATCCCTTGGCAAAAGCCTTGGCAGAACGGAACCGCCGCCGCAATCAGCCACGCCACAGGAAAACGCTATTCGCTCTTGAATCAAATGCTCTTGGGGCGCGCGGGCGAATACCTCACCTTCAATGAATGCCGCAAGGCGGGCGGGTTCATTCGCAAGGGCGAAAAGGCGCATATGGTCGTGTTCTGGAAGTTCCTTGACCAAGAGGATAAAGAAACGGGCGAAGTCAAGCAAATTCCCTTCCTGCGTTATTACAACGTGTTTCACATTGACCAATGCGAAGGAGTTGCCGCCAAATACGCGCAACCGCTCCCCGAAAGCGCCGATGCTGACCAGACCGCCGAAACCATCATATGCGACTATTGCGGGCGTTCCGGCGTGAATATGGAGCATCAACAGGGCGATCAAGCGTTCTATCAACCCTCCAGCGACCGCATTGTTCTTCCTCTTCTGAAACAGTTTGCCGCGACCGCCGAATATTACAGCACAGCCTTTCACGAAATGGTTCATTCCACAGGCCACGCAAGCCGCCTGAACCGCCTTGAAAAAACCGCGTTCTTCGGAACGGATGCGTACAGCAAGGAAGAACTGGTTGCCGAAATCGGAGCCTCCGCCCTTGTTCATCACGTGGGACTGGAAACCGCCAAGAGCTTCCGCAACAACGCGGCCTATATACAAAACTGGCTGACGGTTCTTCGGAACGACCGCAAATTCATCGTGAGCGCGGCAGGAAAGGCCGACAAGGCGGTTTCGCTGATTCTTGGGGAGTGAATACACAAACGGCCTTGCGGGGCTGGGAACGTCCCGCAAGGCCAGAATGGGGAGGCATACGCGATGGAAGAATTTATGGGGCTTGCGGGCAACGCATTGATGGAAATGCGGCTGACGGTCGAAGGCGCGGTTCAGGTCTATCAAAGCGGCCTTTCGCCGCTCTACCAAAGGGCGATTTCGGAAGGGAACGAAGCGGACGCCATCGCGCTTGACACGCTGGAAGCGGCCTTGGGGACGCTCCAAGACCGCATCCGCGCGTTACAGGCGGCGCATATGAAAGTTCGTCTGGCGAAGTGAAAACGGGAGGAAACCTATGATTTATATCGTGCGGGCTTGGGACGCGGGAAGAATCATCGAATATGAGTATGACACGCTGGAAGCGGCACAGGCGCATATGAACCTTGAAA
>CAZRBE010000053.1:4518-5775 GCA_964598285.1 uncultured Mycoplasma sp. | reverse complement strand
ATTATATGGATGTTTATGATTTTACTCCTTTTCAATATCCTGCAGATGATAATACTTCTGTTTGGAGAACAACACATTTTAATTATCATGATATAGAATCATGTTTATTAAAATTAGACATATTAGGACATGATAACCCAACTTTTTTCAAAATGTTAGAAGATTTAACTGGAATACCTATGAGTGAAGTTCCTATGGATGATAAAAAGGTTATGAGTTTGTTTACATCAACTAAAGCACTTGGTGTTACTCCTTTACAGATAGGGTGTGATAATGGTGCTTTAGGACTTCCAGAATTTACAAGATTTGTTATTGAAATAGTAAAAGAAACGAAACCAACTACTTTTGCAGAATTAGTAAAAATTTCTGGCCTTTCTCACGGAACTGATGTTTGGAATGGAAACGCTCAAGATTTAGTAAAGAATAATATTTGTCCTTTTAAATCTGTTATAGGATGTCGTGATGACATAATGGTTTATTTAATTAATAATGGATTAGAGCCAATTGATGCTTTTAAAATAATGGAATTTGTAAGAAAAGGTAAAGCTTCAAAAGATCCAGAAAAATGGGAAGAATACAAAAAATTATTAACTGATAAAAAAATACCTGATTGGTATATAGAGTCATGTGGAAAAATAAAATATATGTTTCCCAAAGCTCATGCTACTGCTTATGTTAGTGCTGCTTGGAAAATTGCTTGGTTCAAAGTTTATCATCCAATTGAATATTATGCGTGTTTTTTTAGTATTAAAGGATTATCGTTTGAGTTGGATGTAATGGGATATAAAAAGATTAGTGAACGTTTAGCTGAATTACAAGAAAGAAAATTTGGATTAACGTCAAAAGAACAAGATTTAATTACTGTTTTAGAAATAGCTAAAGAAATGACCGCTAGAGGATTTAAGTTTGGTAGTTTAGATTTAAATAAATCTCATTCAAAAAATTTTCTTATTGATAAAGACAATATGACTTTAATTCCTCCCTTTAGAGCGCTTGATGGGTTAGGGGATACAGTAGCTAATAATATAATAAATGAAAGAGAAATAAAAGAATTTATAAGTATTGAAGATTTACAAAAAAGGGCAAAACTTTCCCAAACTTTAATAGAAAAAATGAAATTAATGGGTATTTTAAAAAATATGCCAGAATCAAGTCAATTATCTCTATTTTAGATAAAACAATATTGAAATTTATACTATATTTTGTTATACTATACTTATCAAGTCAATAGGAGATGTATTTTATGAGAATTAATGT
>CAZRBE010000053.1:0-4508 GCA_964598285.1 uncultured Mycoplasma sp. | reverse complement strand
AATCGACAACAAAACCACCGAACATCCAAACACAAACAACAAAAGCAAAGCAAATAACAACAACAAGCGATGGCTATAAAATAAGTGATTATACTACGAATGTTCTTACCGGAAGTGATACTCCGGGGTCGGTAGTTAAAGGAGCTTCTATGCTCGTTGGTTATAAAACCGGAAACTTAAAAATAGGAGATGTATTTTATGAGAATTAATGTTGGAGTAATATTTGGAGGCAAAAGTGTTGAACATGAATTTAGTATAATGTCTGCTATAGATGTTATGAAAAATTTGGATCAGAGTAAATATAATCCAATTCCAATATATGTAGATAAAGATAATAATTGGTGGACAGGATATCATTTAAAGGATATTTTAAATTATAGAGATATTGCATTATTAAAAAGATATGCCAAGAAAGTATTTTTAGTTAAAAAAAATAAATGTTGTTATTTACAAACTATGGGTTTAATTAAGAAAAATTT
The DNA here is from genome assembly GCA_964598285.1 of uncultured Mycoplasma sp. Lineage (GTDB taxonomy): Bacteria > Bacillota_I > Bacilli_A > RF39 > UBA660 > CAG-611. The sequence goes on along the minus strand of CAZRBE010000053.1, from coordinate 4,029 downwards.
AATTCCTATTGATATTGCTTTCCCAGTGGGGCATGGGGCTTTTTTAGAAGATGGATGTATTCAAGGATATTTAGAAATGCTTGGTATTCCTTACGTTGGATCTGGAGTTTTAGCTAGTTCTATTGGAGAAGATAAATTAATTACTAAAGAATTATTAAAAAGTAATAATATTCCTATTACTAATTATGTTTGGTTTTATTTTAATGATTTTATAAAAAACAAAAAAGAAATAGTAGAAAAAATAGAGGAATTACATTATCCTTTATATGTAAAAGCTGCTTCTTTAGGATCTAGTATTGGAATAATGAGAGTAAATGATTCTTCTACTATTAATTCTGCTATAAAAAATGCAGGACTTTATAGTGAAAAAATAATTGTTGAAGAACAAGTTAAAAATGTAAAAGAAGTTACTATAAGTGTTTTAGGTGATAATGAAAATATTGAAGTATCTAATATTTCTGAAATAAATGTAGAATCATCTGATATAGTTACTAATAATAGTTATCTTTCTAAAATAAATGATTATTTAATGAGTCAATATGATAAAAAGTATATTAAAATAAATGATTTTGTTAGAAAAACAAAACCATTATTATCAAAAGAAATGAAAGAAGACATAAAAAATTATGCAATTTCTGTATTTAAAATAATAAATGCTACAGGAGTGTCTAAGATAGATTTCTTATTAGATGAAAAAAATAGAAAGATATATATAAGTGAAATAGATACATCATCATATTTTTTAGCAAGTGATATGTGGCAAAATACAAAGAAAAATAAACAAGAATTATTGAATGATTTAATAGAAATTGCAATTAAATCAAAAAAATTAAAAGATAACTTAACATTATCTTTTAATGGCAATTTTCTTGAAGGATTTGATGTTGCCTTAGATAAAAAATAATACTAATTTTTTATCTTTTTATTTCTAATTTTGTATTTAATTTTAAATAAGTTGCCATATTAAGTGGTAATTCATAAGTATAATAGCCTTTTTTAATAGGCAGTATTATTTTATTTTTATTCATATTAGATTTTAAAAATAAAATAACATTATTTTTATTAGTAATGCAAACATCTATATTTTGTTTCATAAAGAAAGTATGGATAGAATTACATTTATTAAGTCTTATACAAAAAGAAATTATTTCTTTTTTATTCATAAGACCAATAAATTTTTTAAAAAAAGATTTATACTCTATAATATTTATTTTATTATTATTGATTAATAAGTACATTGTTACCACCATAATAATTGTAACATAATATTATAGTTTATAATAAATAAAATAATATAAAATAAAGGAAAGGTAGAAAAATGGAGAAGGAGAGTTTTAGGTTTTTAAGTTTTGAAGAATTAAAGAAAGGAGTTTATAATTATCCATATCAAATTAGTGATTTTGCTTATTTATCAGGGAAAAGTATAGACAAGGATAAAGTAAATTACAATAAATTTTTAAAGTATGGTGTAGAAATAATTAATCCATTAAATATTAATGAAATAAGAAACAAATATTCTATTCCAGTAATATTTAAAAGTATTCGATTAGATAATGATAATTTAAAATGTTATGATGCTGATAGATTAGATAATAAACTTTTTGGAGTTAGACCAGTAATAAAAGTTATATCAGAAGAATTAAAAGAAAAAATTAATAATTATTTAGGTGATGTGATAGAATATGGAGAATATCCTCAAGAAAAAGTTGGAATGTTGGCTACTAAAAAATTAGAATATTTATATAAAAAAAATTTATTATCTCAAACAGATAAAGTTTATTTTAATTTTGCAGCACAATTTTCAAATGAATTAAATTCTGATTTAATATTAAATGAGTATGAATATAATGATAATAAATATGTACGTTTCAATCCTTGTAATACACAAGAATATTTATGGTTTAAAGTTTCACCAATTAAATGGGTTATTGATAGAAAAAACAATTTAGTTTTTCCTGAAGATGTTTTGTTATATGGAATTAAGTTTACAGATAGTAATAAATTGGAAGCAACAGAAAAGTATTTATTACAATATTTAAACTGTATTTTTTCTGAAGATATAATTGAGAGCAATATTAAAATAAAATCTGATGTTAGAATTAGAAAGCAAAATTAATTGCTTTTTTTCTTTACCATACTTTATCAAAAAACTTTATAAATACGTTGACTTTTGTCGTGAAAAACGATAAAATTAATGTGAGAAAATAGGTGGTATGATGAAAAATATAAAAAATGAAGGGCAAGCGCTTGTAGAATATGTTTTAATTATAGCATTGATAAGCGTTCTAGCAATTTCACTTGTTTCATTATTAGGTGGTTATTTAAAAGATGCAATAACTAAATCTTCATGTGGAATGGTAGGACAAGTTTATGAAAAAGGAGAAAAGTCTGGGGATGGATATTGCAAGGATAAAGAACTTGAAGAATAACAAAGGGCAAGCTTTAGTAGAATTTGTTTTGTTATTACCTCTAATAATATTTATTTTATTTATTGTTTTTGATTTTGCCAATGTTTTTTATAATAAAAATCATTTAGAAGGAATACTTGAAGATGTTTGCAATATGGTGGAAGAAGGATATACAAAACAAGAAATAACTGAAATGATTGATAATAAAAATATTACTTATAGTATTTTGGTTAAAGATAATTTAGCTACTATCAAATTAGAACAAGTTATAAATTTTACTACTCCATTTGCTAATTCTTTATTTAATGATTCTTTTAAAATATCTTCTCAAAGAGTGATTTTATATGAATAATAAAGGACAATCATTAGTACTTTTTATATTACTAATACCAATATTAATTTGTTGCTTTACACTTATTTTTGATTCAGCATTAATAATAGCTGAAAACAATAGACTTATTAATATTACTAATAATTCTCTTAAATATTTAATAGAAGATAATAAAAATATAAAAGATGTTGAAAAATATATTTCAAAAAATGATAAAAATATAAAAATATTAGAGATAACAAACGATAGTGTTCATTTAAAAAAGCATGTAACTTGTTATTTTGGTAAAATTATTGGATATGAATATTATGAATTTGAAACAAATTATGAAGGTTATATAGAAGATGGAGTTTTAAAAATAATAAATAGAAAGGGATAAAGTTATGCAGAAAAAAAAGGGGAAAATTATTACAGTCACATCTTGCAAAGGTGGTGTAGGGAAAACCATAATAGCATTAAATTTAGCAGGAATATACTCTAACTTAAAAATGAGTGTTTTAGTAATAGATTTAGATATTTATGGTGGAAATATTGCAACTTACCTTAATTCAAGCAATGATAGGACAGGATATAATTTTATTGAAGATTATACCCATAATAGATATGAAACTATTGGAGATTATATATATAAGTATAATGATTTTATCTCTTGTATAGCAGCACCTAAAGATCCTAGAATTGCTAACAAAATTGATAGTAAATATATCCCAATTTTATTAGACACAGTATTATATAAATTTGATATTATTTTAATTGATACATCACATATTTTAAATGAAATAAATATTGTTGCTTTAGATAATAGCGATTCAATTTTATATGTTTTTACTAATGATTCTTTTGATTTGAAAAATACAAGAACTTTTATGAATATTATAAAAGATATAAATTATAAAAATATTTACACAGTATTAAATAACTCTATTTTTTATAAAGATTATTACTCATTGTATGATATAAGAAATATTATAAATTATAATATTGATTTTACTTTACCAAAAGGTTTATATATTAAGAATATAGATAAATATATTTTAGATAGTAAAATCCCAACTTTATTAAATCATAATAATAAGCATTTTACGGATATTGCCTTAAAACTTATTAAAGAAGAGGTGAAGGTAAAATGAAAAAAACATTATCTGAAGTATTTGAATTAAACGATAAAGTTACTTTACCTAAATCTTCTAATATTACGGATTATAATATTTTTTCTGATAAAGCACTTTTAGATAATTTGAGAAATAAAATTATTCAAAATTTAATAGATAATAATCTTCCAGAGAACAA
>CAZRBE010000052.1:0-5991 GCA_964598285.1 uncultured Mycoplasma sp. | reverse complement strand
ATTACACATTTACCTACTGGAATAGTAGTAACTTGTCAAAATGAAAGAAGCCAACAACAAAATAGAGCTAAAGCTATGGAAATATTAAAATCTAAGTTATATGAAGAAAATTTAAGAAAACAAGAAGAAGAATATGGCAATGAAAGAAAGATTAAAGTAGGAACTGGAGATAGAAGTGAAAAGATTAGAACTTATAATTATCCTCAAAACAGAGTAACAGACCACAGAATTGGTTTTTCTGTCAATAAACTTGATAGAGTTATGGAAGGTGATTTAGAAGATATAATAGAAGCTTTAAATAATGAAGATCAAAAAAGGAAGTTACAATCTAATGAAAATTAATGATTTATTAAAATTAAAATCTAATTATTCAAATATAGAAAGGAAGATAATATTATCTTTTCTTTTAAATTGTAATAAATTAGAGTTAACTTTAATAAAAGATGATATTGATTTTAAAATTGTTAGAAAATATAAAAAATTAATAAAAAGTGATTTACCTGTTCAATATTTATTGAAAAATTCTTTCTTTTTAGAAAATGATTTTTATGTTAATAAAGATGTTTTAATACCTAGATTTGAAACAGAAGAATTAGTATTAAAGACAAATGAATTACTTAATAAATATTTTAAAGATAAGATAAATATTTGTGATTTAGGAACAGGATCAGGATGTATTGCTATATCATTAAAAAAATTAAATAATAATTTTAATATAGATGCTATAGATATATCAAAAAAAGCATTAAGAGTAGCAAAAAAAAATGCGAAAGCACTAAATGTTAATATAAATTTTATAAATAGTGATATGTTTTCTAGAATTACTAATAAATATGATTGTATTATAAGTAATCCCCCATATATTTATGAAAATGATTGTAATCATGTTTCAGAAAATGTTTTAAAATACGAACCTCATTTAGCTTTATTCGGAGGACTAAAATATTATGAAGAAATACTTAGTAAAGCAAGTGAATTTTTAAATAATAAAAATATTATTGCTTTAGAAATAGGATACAATGAAAAAGAGGATATTAACAAAATTGTTAATAAGTATTTTCCAAAAGCTATAATAATAAATACAAAAGATTTAAATAATTTTGATAGATATATATATATATTAAATAATATTGAATAAATTTTAACAATATCAATCATTACTTAGATAGGTGATGATATGAAAAAAGTTATATTTATTTTAGCTATTATTTTTTTAATATATATTTTTTCTTCAGATGTAAAAGATTATTATGTTATACCTGCTGATTCCATTAGATTTAGGATTATAGCAAATAGTAATAGTGTTTACGATCAATATATAAAAAATAAAGTTAAAAATAATTTAGAAAAAACTTTTTTAACAGATCTAAATAAATCAAATTCTGTAGAAGAATCAAGAGAGATAATAAATAATAATATAGATAGTTATAAAAACATTATTATTAATACCTTAGAAGAAGAAAATTATGAAAAAGATTTTTTAATTAAATATGGATTAAATTATTTTCCTAAAAAGGAATATAAGGGAGTAATATATGAAAGTGGTAATTATGAATCATTAGTAATAACGATAGGAGAAGGAGAAGGAAAAAATTTTTGGTGTGTTTTATTTCCTCCGATATGTACTTTGGAAGTAGAAGAAAAAGAAAATATTGAGTATAGATTTTTAATAAAAGAATTGTTTGATAAGTATTTAAAATAGTATATGTTGATTAATATACTATTTTTATTTGTTATTATATTTTTTTCCGTTAGAATTTGACAAAACTATGAATTTGTGCTAAAATAATAGCCGTTCTTAAAAAAGTCCTAATATAAGAGATGAAAAAAGGGCTTATTTAAATTAAGTTTGTTATATCAAAGGGGGAAAATGATATGAGTAAGACAAATGAAGATAGAAATATTTATGTATTATATGAGAAAGGCACTAATAATGCTAAAGAGATTCAATGGAAAGATTATAAATTCGATCTTTCTAATACTGATAGCTCTGAGGTATATAATTTTATTTTAGGAAAAGATTCATCATTTGAAACAGATTATAATAATGGTTTAGTAAAAATTATAAAAAGAAATATTGAACCAAAAACCACTTATGTTACTAAACCAGAAGCATCTGATATGAGTGAGGAAGAAATAGATAATATACCAGTTCCTGATAGTAAAGAAAATGACACATTAGAAGAAAACAATATTTCTAATGTTCACGTTTCTGATAATTTTAAGAAATGGTTAGCAGCGGGTGTTGCAGTTGCATTAGTAGCAACAACAGCAGTAATAGGAGTTGCTCACTATAACAAATACTTAAAAAATAAAGATAAGGATAAATTGGTAGAAGGAACTGTTACACTTTCTAATGAAGAATCAGAAGTTACCAAAACAGCTAAAAAAGCAGTAGAAAACTCTTTAGATAATTTTTCTACATTAAGTAGCAAATATATGATAGATGGTAAACAATTTGGTTTAACTGCTGAAGAATGGTTAACAGCTTATATTTATGCCAATAGTAAAGACTTAACATTTCAAGAATTGGTTCAAATTATAAAAGATAATCCTGATTTTTATGTTAATTTGGCAGACAATTATAGAAGTTGGTGTAAAACTCAAATGGAATACAATATAGTTGCAGATGAGACATCTTTAACTAAAGATTTCTTTGAGAATGAAGAAGCTTATGATATTTATATGAATTATTATGATCTATATCAAAAAACAAAAAAAGATCCAACTGCAGAAAACAAAAAAGCTTTAGAAGAATTAACTAAAAATATTTATGGAGCAACTGCTAGTCTTAATGATATTGATTCTGTTTGGGAACAATATCCTGGAGTAGCATCTGTTTTAGGGCATACTGTTGTTACATCTGCTAGAACCTTACAGTTAATTACTAAAGATACTTATGATTATTCTATGGGTATATATAACTATGATAAAAATGGTAATTTAGTTGAAACTCACGGACCTATTGAGATAGCTACTTGTGAAATGATAGAAAATGAAATATTAAATAAAATTAATGCTTTCTTAAATGTTGATGTAGAACAAGATTTATTAAAAGAATGGTTTGATGAATTGAATAAAAAACATTATGATTCTATACAAGATAAATTAATTACTGAAGAAATTTATTTAAATTATTTAAACAAATTATTAGAAGAAAGATTAAGTGTAAAAACTGATAATAATAATTATGTAAATCAAAATCCATCAAGTTCAACAAGTTCTTCAGTAAAAGTTCAAGAAGAAATTACTAGAAGCGAAGCGGTACAAGATTATGGAGAAAAAGAAGTATCTAATGCAGAAAGTAAAGCTGATGAAGTATTTGAAGAAGAATATGGCGAAAAAATAGAACAACAAGAAGCAAAAAAACAAGGTTTATTAGATGCTAATGATCTAATAGAAAATATCTTAGTAGATGCTGAAAGAAATGAAAAAACAGCAGATTCTTATACAGCTAATGATATTAAAGCTATTGGTAAAGAATTAGTAAATAATTACACTGGAAATTATAAATCATATTACACTGAAGGTGTTAATGAAGCAGTAGCAAGTGGTATTTCTGTATTATTAAGTGTTCAAAAACAATATGATGATAGACCAGCTAAAACAGAAGATGTAACATCAAGTGAATCATCTAATTCTAGCAGTTCATCAAGTGAACCTGACAATGTAACAGAAGAAGATGATTTCGTAGAAACACCGTCTGATGAAGAAGTATATATACCACAAGAAGAATTAGATGAAATAGTTGGCAATACTTCTGCAACAGGATTATGTATTACTAAAGTTCTTAATAATATAAAAAATAAACTTTTAAATAGAAAAACAAAAAAGTTAACAAGGGTTAAATAAGGGGGTTATTATGAGTAATGATTATGAAGATGTTGAAACATCTAAAACTGAAAATCCTATACTTAAAGTATTAAAATGGGTTTTATCAGTAATATTAGTTATTTTGCTAATTATATTAATTATTTGGCTAGTAAGAGGTAAAGGAACTACCAATAATAATTCTTTAGACCCATTACTAAACCAAATATTTACAGAAAACATAAATATAATGAAAGATGCAGCAACAGATTACTATACAGTTGAAAGAGTACCATCAAAAGAAGGACAAACAATTAAATTAACATTACAAGAAATGCTTGATTTGAAATTATTGCTACCTTTAACAGATAAAAATGGTGATACTTGTGATATCAATAAGTCATATACAGAAATTACTAAAGTTGGTAGTGAATATCAATTAAAAGTTAATTTATCTTGTGGAGATGAAGAAGAATATATTATAGTTTATCTTGGCTGTCATGATTATTGTAAGGCTTATATTTGCGAAGAAAAAACAGAAACAACTCCTGGCAAAGAAGAAACTACTAAAGTTAGCAATCCATCTTGTAGTTTAAAAATAGTAAGTGGTTCCTTAGGCAATAGTGGAAACTATGTAAGCAATGTGGTTGTAGGATTTAAGAGTAAAACAGCAGGAACAAATGCCACATTAACAGGATCTGGAGTAGGATTAAGTAAAAATTATAGTAATAGTACTTATACAGTAACAAAAAATGGTACAACAACAGTATATGGTTATGTAAAAGACTCTAATGGAAAAACAGCAGTATGTAGTATTAAAGTTACTAAAGAAAAAGAAGAAGTAGTAACAGGAAATCCAAGTTGTTCATTAAAAGTAACAAGTGGAACATTAAGTTCTAATGGAACATATTCAAGTGATGTTGTAATTGGGTTTAAGGAAACAACTGCAGGAACAAATTCTACTTTAACAGGGAAAGGAATTGGACTTTCTACAAATTATACTGATAATACTTATACAGTAAATAAAGAAGGAACCACAACAGTATATGGTTATGTAAAAAATTCCAGTGGAAAAACTGCAACATGTAATATTACAATTACTAAAGAAATTACTCCTCCAAGTTGTTCATTAAAAGTAACAAAGGGAACATTAAATTCTGATGGAACATATTCAAGTGATGTTGTTATAGGATTTAAGAGTAAAACAGCAGGAACAAATTCTACATTGACAGGATTTGGAGTAGGATTAATTGAAAATTATACAAATAGTACTTATACGGTTACCAAAAATGGCACAACAACAGTATATGGTTATGTAAAAGATTCTAATGGTAAAACAGCAGTATGTAGTATTAATGTTGTTAAAGATACTAAATATGAATATTTATATGAAAAGAAAATTTCGGCAGTTTATAGTGATTGGTCAGATTGGTCAGCTAATAAAGTTTATACTTCATCAGATAATATTGTTTGGGGAAAACAAGAATTAATTTGGAATGAAAAAAATGGAGCTGTAGCTAAATATCAATATGTAGAAGATAAAAATCAACCAATATGGCAAGTTAAATATGATAGAGTTGTAGGATATTATACAGATTATGTTTGTGATGGATATACTTATTATAGAAATGAATCAACTTCAACAACATATCAAATAGGTGATTGGGTTTATAGTCATACATTATATGATGCATCTAGTGTTCCTAATTGGACTGCAACTACAAAATATGTTTACAAAGGTATAAATTATGCAATTTGTCAAAATACTTGTACATCAAAACCTGTTTACATTGTAGATGTTTATACAAGATCAAGTGTAGCCAAAACTAAAACTTCTGGAGAATTATCAGCAGTATGTAATGTTGTAACAAAAGATATTCCAGTATATGGAACAAGACCAATATTGGTAGGTTATGTTTCAGATAAAGTTCTTACTGGTTATACATATTATTATCATACTAAAACAAGAACATTAATTAAAGAAGCATATACAATTCAAGTATGGTCTGATTCTAAAAATGATACAAATTTAATTAATCAAGGTTATACATATACAGGAACAAGTAGAGAAAAGTAAAGAATGTCTTTACTTTTTTTCTTATAATAATGTATACTTTATTTATATGTAGGTGACTAACTATTAGAAGTCAATACTAAAATTGAAATTTTAATAGTTTGTTA
>CAZRBE010000051.1:0-6124 GCA_964598285.1 uncultured Mycoplasma sp. | reverse complement strand
TTAAAGAACAATTAATTTTCCCAGAAATTGAATTTGATGATGTAGTTAAAGTAAGAGGAATGGATATTGTTTTAGTTACAACAGCAAAAAGTAATGATGAATCTTTTGCATTATTAGAAGAATTAGGAATTCCATTTAGGAAATAATAGGAGGCATTTTTAAATTATGGCAAAGAAAAGTATGATAGCTAAGGCTAACAGACCACAAAAATTCAAAGTAAGAGAATATACTCGCTGTAGTAGATGCGGGAGACCACATGGAGTGTTAAGAAAATATGGTGTTTGTCGTATTTGCTTTAGAGAATTAGCAAATAATGGACAAATACCAGGCGTTAAAAAGTCAAGTTGGTAAAATATTTGGGAGGAGGAATATAAATGTTAGTAACTGATCCAATTGCAGATATGCTTACAAGAATACGTAATGCAAATCAAATGAAATATAAAGAAGTAAAAGTACCAACAAGTAAAATTAAATGTGAAATTGCTAAAATATTAAAAGATGAGGGCTTTATTGAAGATTACAAAATTGATAAAGAAAAACCTCAATCTTACATTACTTTAACATTAAAGTATACTAATAAAAAAGAAAGGATTATTACAGGCCTAAAACGTATTTCAAAACCAGGATTAAGAGTTTATGCTGAAGCTAGTGAGATGCCTAAAGTATTAAATGGATTCGGTATAGCAATAGTTTCTACTTCAAAAGGTGTTATGACTGATAAAGAAGCAAGAAAACTTAATATTGGTGGAGAAGTAATGGCTTATATTTGGTAATTATTATGAGTCGTATAGGAAATAGAATTTTAGCAATTCCAGATAATGTAACTGTAGAAATTAATAATAATACTATTACAGTAAAAGGCCCAAAAGGTGAACTTTCTGATATATTTGGTAAAGATATTGTAGTAGAAGTAAAAGATGGAACAGTTATTATAACTAGAAAAAATGAAGAATTATCTACTAAAAGTTTACATGGAACAACTAATGCAAATATCAAAAATATGATTGATGGTGTAACAAAAGGTTATACAAAATCATTAGAAATAGTTGGAGTAGGTTATAGATTTAATTTAAAAGGAAATGTTTTAGTAATTAATGCTGGATTTTCCCATGCAGTAGAACTTAAAATACCTGAAGGATTAAAAGTAGATGTTAAATCAAATACAGAAATAGATGTTTCTGGCATTGAAAAACAAAAAGTTGGAGAATTTGCGGCTAATATTAGAAAAATAAAAAAACCAGAGCCTTATAAAGGTAAAGGTATAAAATATGCTTCTGAACATATTAGACGTAAGGAAGGTAAAAAAGCTAAATAGGAGGTATTAGTATGATAAAAAAAGAATCACGTAATTCTATGCGTATAATTAGACACGAAAGAATTAGAAAACAAATTTCGGGAACTAGAGAGATCCCAAGATTATGTGTTTATCGTTCAAATAATAATATCTATGCTCAGTTAATAGATGATGAAAATCAAATTACATTAGCTAGTGCATCTTCTTTAAATATTAAAGGAAATAATATTGAAGTAGCTACTAAAGTTGGAGAATTAATTGCAGAAGAGGCAAAAAAAATCAAAGTAAAAAAAGTAGTATTTGATCGTGGAGGATACTTATATCATGGTAAAGTTTCTGCTTTAGCAGATGCTGCACGTTTGAAAGGACTAGAGTTTTAAGGAGGATATTATGGAAGAAAAAGAAAACGTAAAAGAAACAAAAAGATTTAATAAAACTGAAAAACCAGCTTTTAAAAAATCAAACAAAAAACCTTTCAAAAAAGGTCCTGTTAAAACTCTTGATGAAATAGTTCTTGCTACTAAAGCTGTAGTTAAAGTAACTAAAGGTGGACGTCAAAGAAGATTTCAAGCAGTTGTATTAGTTGGAGATAAAAAAGGTCTTGTTGGTTTAGGAACTGGTAAAGCAAGTGAAATATCTGAAGCTGTAAAAAAGGCTAGACAAGAAGCAACTAAAAATGTAATTAAAATTGTAATTATTGAAAATAGAACTATTCCACATGAAGTTGTAGGAGAAAAAGGAGCTACAAGAGTAATAATAAAACCTGCTAAAGAAGGAACTGGACTAATTGCTGGAGGAGCTGTAAGAAGTGTTTTAGAAATAGCTGGTGTAAAAGATATTATGACTAAGTCACTTGGTTCTAGAAAAAAAATCAATGTTGCTAGAGCTACATTAACTGCTTTAGGGTCTTTAAAAACAATTGAACAAGTTGCTATTGAAAGAGGAAAAACTAAAGAGGAGATATTAGGATAATGAAATTACATGAATTAAAAAAGAATGAAGGTTCTACAACTTCTCGTAAAAGAGTTGGTCGTGGAGCAGGTTCAGGATTAGGAAAAACAAGTGGTAAAGGGGAAAAAGGACAAAAAGCTAGAAGTGGTGTAAAAATCAATCCAGTATTTGAAGGTGGACAATCACCATTATTTAGAAGATTACATATTAGAGGATTTTCTAATGCTAACTTTAAAGTTAGATATGCTACAATAAATGTTGGTGATTTAAATATTTTTAATGATAAAGATGTTATTACACCAGAATTACTTAAAGAAAAAGGAATTATTAAAAATCAATTATCTGGAATAAAAGTTTTAGGTAATGGAAAACTAGAAAAAAAATTAACAATTAGAGCACATAGATTTTCAAATAGTGCTTTACAAAAGATAGAAGAATCTGGAAGCATAGCAGAGGTGATTTAAGATGTTTAAAAATCTTAAACAACTATTTAATAGTAAAAATAAAGATTTAAGAAAAAGAATATATTTTACAATAGCAGTTTTAACTATTTATGTGATAGGTATTTCTATTGAAGTTCCTGTTGCAGGAGTAAAAGAAGCTATAGAAAGTATGACTAGTAATTTAGGATTTTTAGAGCTTTTAGATGTTATGGGTGGAGGAGCTTTTAAGAATTTTTCAATTTTTGCTTTAGGAGTATCTCCTTATATTACAGCATCTATTGTCATTCAGCTTTTACAAATGGATATAATTCCATACTTTTCTGAACTTTCTAAACAAGGTCATGAAGGTCGTCAAAAATTAAATCAAATAACTAGATATGCAGGGATTGGTGTTGGTTTCTTACAAGGTTATGCAATGAGTTTTATGTTTATAGAAAATGCAACTGCACTTCAACATTTAGAAATAGCATTAATTTTAACTGCAGGTACTGCTTTCTTGTTATGGCTTGGAGATCAAGTTACGCAAAAAGGAATTGGAAATGGGATATCATTATTGATTATGGCAGGTATAATTCATAGTTTACCTAATATGATAATGACAGCTTATAATGATTTAGTAACAGAAGCAACATCAGGTTTAGCTATAGGAATCGCTAGTTTTGTAATATTTTTAGTTATATATATTTTGATTATAGTAGGAGTTATATTTATTGAAGGAGCAGAAAGAAGAATTTCTATTCAATATGCTAATAAATCAACATCAAGTTTAGGAAAACAAACTTTTATGCCAATTAAAATTAATTCATCAGGAGTTATTCCAGTAATATTTGCTTCAAGCTTATTATCAATATTTGCAACTATTGCTCAATTTGTAAAAAATGAAGGATTTCAAAATTTTGTTGATAAATATTTAAATTATAATAAACCAGTCGGATTTACAATATTTATAATATTAATATTTTTCTTTGCATATTTTTATACCTTTGTTCAAATGAAACCAGAAGAAATGGCAAAAAATTTACAAAACAATGGAGGATATATTCCGGGAGTAAGACCTGGGGATTCTACTCAAAAATATTTTACTAATGTATTATCAAGACTAACAATAGTTGGAGCATTATTTCTATCAATAATAGCAGGACTACCAATTTTGGTTAATATCTTTACTAATTTATCAAGTTCAGTTCAACTTGGAGGTACAGGTCTTTTAATTGTTGTTGGTGTTGCAATAGAAACTTATAAACAATTAGATAGTAGTTTACTTAGTAGAGAATATTCTGATGTAAAAAGCAACAGAAGGAGAAGAAGATAATGAAAAATATTGTTTTAATAGCACCCCCTGCTGCAGGAAAAGGTACTATGTCAAATTTATTAACTGATAAATATAAAATGATAAGTATTTCAGTAGGACAGTTATTAAGAGATATTGATCCAAAAACTTTGCTTGGAGAAGAAATAAGAAAATGTCAAGCTAATAGAGAATTAGTTAATAATAACATAGTTAAAGAAGCTATAAAATTGAGACTACAAAAAGAAGATGTTAAAAAGTATGGATTCATTCTTGATGGTTTTCCAAGAACTATAGAACAAGCTAAGATACTTGAAGAATTAGAAACTGAATTAAATTTTAAAATAGATGAAGTTGTTTATTTAAAAGTAGATTATGATTTAGCTTTAAAAAGAACATTAGGTAGACTTAGTTGCCCTAAATGTAAAACTGTTTATAATTATCTAACAGGATATAATAATCCTAGTAAAGATAAAAAATGTAATTTTTGTCATATTGATTTAGAACGTCGTAATGATGATAATGAAGACAGTTTTAAAAAAGGATTTGATATGTTTTATAAAGAAGTATTGCCTACAATAGAATATTTTAAAAGCAAAAGAAAAGTAATTGAAATTAGTGCTAATAATGAAAATGCTTTAGATACATTTAAAGAATTGGAGCAAGAGTTGAATTTATTATGATTACTATTAGAAGTGAAAAAGAAATTGAATTATTAAGGCAAGCTGGAAGAATAGTTTATGAAACTCATCAGTATTTAATACCATATATAAAAGAAGGAATAACTACCAAAGAATTAGATAGTTTAGCTGAAAATTTTATTCTTAGTAAAGACGCTACATGTTCTTGTAAAGGATTTGAAGGATACCCTGCAACACTTTGTACAAGTATTAATGAAGAAGTAGTACATGGAATACCAGGAAATAGAAAATTAAAAACTGGAGATATTATTTCTATTGATATTTGTGCTTGTTATAAAGGATATCATGGCGATTCAGCATGGACATATGAAGTTGGAGAAGTAAGCAAAGAAAAAAGAGAATTACTTATTCATACTAAAGAAGCTTTAATGAAAGGTTTATCTATGGTAAAACCAAATAATAGAATTGGAGATATTTCTTCTGCAATAGAAGAATGTGCTCATAAATATAATTTAGGTGTTATAAAAGAGCTTGAAGGACATGGAGTTGGAACTTCATTACATGAAGATCCAGGAGTACCAAATTATGGTAAGGCAAATACTGGACCTATATTAAAAAAGGGAATGGTTATTGCAATTGAACCAATGTTAACTTTAGGAAGTCCAAGAATTGTTATGCTTGATGATGATTGGACAATAGAGACTAAAGATAGAAAACCATCTGCTCATTTTGAACATACTGTAGTAGTTACAGAAGATGGATATGAAATATTGACAGGAGTGTTGAAAAATGGCTAAAAATGATGTGATTGAGGTAGAAGGAAAAGTATTAGAAATAATACCAGGAGGAAAGTTTAAAGTAGAATTAACAAATGGATGCATAATTGAAGCTCATGTTTCTGGTAAAATGCGATTAAACTATATTCGTATCTTACCAGGCGATAATGTTATGCTAGAACTTTCCCCATATGATTTAAAACATGGGCGAATAACCTATAGGAAGTAGGAGGGAAATACTATGAAGGTTAAACCATCTGTAAAAAAAATATGCGCAAAATGTAAAATTATTAAACGTAATGGAAAAGTTATGGTAATTTGTGAAAATCCAAAACACAAACAAACTCAAGGTTAAAGGAGGATTAGAGTATGGCACGTATAAAAGGTGTAGAAATACCAAATGAAAAAAATATTAAAACATCATTGACTTATATTTATGGAATTGGGCCTGCTAAAGCATTGAAAATTGTTGATGCAGCCAAAATTGATGGATGTAAGAGAACTAAAGATTTAACAAATGATGAGTTGTCTGCAATAAGAGATGAAGTTAATAAATATGTTACTGAAGGTGATCTTAGACGTGAAGTAAGTATGGCAATTAAAACAAAGATGGAAATTGGATCATATCAAGGAAATCGTCATAAAAAAGGATTACCAGTTAGAGGACAACATACTTCAAGAAATTGCAGAACTCGTAAAGGTAAAGGCAAAATTGTTGCCAATAAGAAGAA
>CAZRBE010000050.1:0-6300 GCA_964598285.1 uncultured Mycoplasma sp. | reverse complement strand
CAACTTCATCTTCAGTTTCTGAAACATTAGTATCTATAACATCATCTTCCCCTGGTTTTAAACCTAATTGAGAAACTTTCATAGCTAAAATTTCCTGTTTTTCTTGAATCATATTAGCTACTTCACCATTTAATTCTGATATTTCATTAAGTAATGATTCTTGTTCAACTAAAGTTTTTCTAAATCTAATATACTTTCTTATAATATAATAAATCAAAAATGCTATAGCACCTACAATAATCAATAATATTATAATAGTCAAAGTAACAAAAATCCATTCTGCTCCATTAAAGTCAGCTTTATAATTATTTATAATAGATATATATGTTTTAATTGAAAACATAGCTTTTATTCCCTGCCATAATCCTTTAAAAAATAAACCAAATCCCAAAAAGAATTGAGATAAAAATTCATATAAAAATCTTATAAATGTATTCATACATACCTCCATTATCTAAAATCTACAATATTTGTTATTTTGTTTAATTCTTTAAAATAATATTTATCATTATTTATAATAATAAATTCAAAACTATTTAGCAAAATTAAATTAGCTTCGTTATTATTAAAACTGTCATCTAATTCTACTGCAAATTTATATCCAAGTTTAAGCATTTTAGCAATATATTCTGTACTACTCAAATAATTTTTATAAGTTATTTTAAAAATTATTTTTTCTTTTAACAAATCATTGTCTACAATTTTTAATAACCTTTTTATTTTTTTTTCTTTTTCAAATAGTGTCAAATCAAAATCAATTAAATAAACTTTTTGAATTTTTTTATTTATAACATTCTTTAATATTTCAGCACTTAATAAATAATAACTGACAAACATCTTTTGTTCAATTATTAAATCGCGATTAAAAGCTTTATCTATAGCTACTTCACTATATAATTCGGAAAATTTAATATTATATTCTAATTTTACATTATATAAATGAGTAATATTAGTTTTTTTAAAAGAAAGATAAAAATCATCGGTATCAAACTGATGAAGAAAATTATCTTTTTTAATTATATTATCTTTAACAAATAATTTTAATTCATTAATATTTGCACTATTAATCTTACTTTGAAAATTAACTATTTGGGAAAATAAATTGTCATTATCAATTACTTCACTTAAATTATTTAAGTCTATGGCATACATAAATGCTTGATAATTATTATTTATTTCTTCTTTGTAAAATAAAGTATTTTCCGCTATTTCTTCTTTTTTATTTTGCAAATATTTTTTGATGCTAATATCATCAGTTCCTGATAAATTGTCATAATAATTATAAAAATTAGCAGAGATATAAGAATCTAACAATACTAAAAATATATCTTTAATAAATAAATTTTCAAGAATCATCTCTCCATATTTTATTATATTGTGCTTAGAAAAATTTATATATTCATTAACAATATTGTTCATATTAGCACCTCTTTTCTCATTAAAAATTATAATTAAAGCCACTATTAAATGTTATTATTGGAGTTTGAGTTGTATAAGGATAAGTATAATCTATGGAAGGATCAACTTTGTAAAATTTAACTATTTCACTTGATATAGCATCCATTTTAAAATAATATTTATTTATATAGTCATATCCTCCTATTGTCGTTATTTGTTGAGAGTTTCTAGCTAGATAAGAAGGATTAGTCATATCTAGTAAAACAACATTAGGATCAAAGGCAAGCGATATTATGGCAGATGCACAATTATTTTGTTCAGTAATAGCAAGTGATTTATAAGTTGAAATATCTATTCTATCTCCTACTTGATAACTTCCAAAAGCTGTAACAACTTTGTAATAGTCAATAGTATTAGTAATACGCATCTCTAAATAAGGACTTCCTACTGAATCATCTATTTCATATGATAAAGCCATAGTACCAACTTTTAAAACAAAAACGGCACTTAAAGTTTTTGTATAAGGGCTAGTACTAGTAGCAGATACAAGAATAGTTACTCTATCTCCATCAACAAATCCAGCATTTTGATTAGGAGAGACAATAATACTAAAATCATCACTATTAGGAGTATTAACATTTTGATAGTAAATAGTGCCATTTGTCTTACTTGCTTGACAAGTAACAGTGTTTGGACATGTAAACGTAATATCATAAGTTATATCCATTTTAGCTTTAATTAAATTATTTTTAATACTATTCATATTAATATTAATAGTAAAGTTATCAACTCCAGACCAATTTGTTAATTGATAATCAGCTCTAGGATTTCTTAATTTATCACTATTAAAATAAAATTTTTGAGTTGAATAATAAAAATTTTGAATATTATTATAAATATATTTTCCAAATGTTAAACTTATTGTAGTAAAAATAATTACAATACTAACTAATATAATAATTAATTTATGATTTTTAAAAATTTTTTTTAATTTATCTTTTAATTTTTCCTTCATAAAAATATACTCCTAATTAAATACTGTCAAATATTAGCAATTATTGTATTATTTACATTAAAAGTATATCACATAATCAGATGTTTGCAAACAATTTTCCATTAAAAAAGAGCCCAAAGGCTCTACAATTAGTTTAATATATATTTCTTTATTTTAAGGGTAAAATCTTTATAATTGCTCTATTTTTAAAGCTTAAACTTTTTATAACTGTATTTAATTCTTTAAAATTCAATGCTTTTAAATCATTAATTTTATTATTTTTATATTCTTCATAAGTAATTATATCAGTAAAAATATCATGGTTAATCATATTCACATTATCAATGGTTTTTATTTCTCCTGCTATCCACGCTTTTTTTATTCTATTAAAATCTTCTTCTTTCAATCTTATATTTCTTATTTCTTCATCTACTTTTTTTATAAATTTATCTGGATTATTAGTAATTCCATCTAAAATTATAACTTTATGAGTAGAACTACTAATTATTGAAGAAAAGAAAGTGAGAAAAACACCTGTATTTAATGATTCTTCTCTAAAAATACTTGTATTACCGAAAACTAAACTAAGTATAATTGACAAATATATATCTAATTTATATTCTTCAATAGGAAATTTATTTTTATTAATTTTATATGATATTGCTACTTTAGGAGTAGTTAAATCTTTTTTATATGTTTGTTCTTTTAATAAAACTTCATCAGGTTCTTTTATTTTTATTTTATTTACTTTGAATTTTGAATTTTTAAAATCTATTAATTCTTGTTCAATTATTTTTATTGTTTTATCTTTATCAAAACACCCAGTAATAACTAAAAACATATTATCCGGTCTATAAAAAGAACTATAACAAAGTTCTAAATCTTTTTTAGTAATATTTTTTATATCACAATCTTCTCCAATTACTTTTTTACCATAAGAGTCATTTATAAAAGTATTGTGTCTTATTTCTTCATATAAAAATCTATCTATATCATCATCATACATTCTTGCTTCTTGTAATATAATCCCTTTTTCTTTTTCTACTAAAGAATCATTTATCTCTAATTTTGTTAACCAATTTAAAAAATATTTCAAATTATTTTCAAAATTATTGTTCCCTGCAAAATAATAATTAGTAAAAGATATAGATGTACTGGCATTAACATCTGTACCACTTGCTAAAAAAAATTCAAATGGTTTTAAAATTTCATTTCTTTCAAATAATTTATGTTCTAAAAAATGAGCGATGCCAGAGGGAACTTGATAATTTTTATTATCAACTTTAAAATCAGTATAACTATTCCCATATTTTATTCCCATAGAAACAAAATAATCTTTTTTATTTAATAAAGGTACCAAAAAAACTTCTAAACCATTATTTAATTTTTCATAATATAATTTTTCTTCAAAATCATTAATATTAATTACTTTCATTTACTTTCTCCCTTAAAAAATAAATAGTATCTATCTTCACTTTAGAAGCTACTTTTACTATATCCTCCTTAGTTATTTCTTTTATTTTAGAAATAGATGTGGAAATATTATCACCATTTAAGTAATCAATACTAAAATAATATTCACATATAGAATTAGGATTTTCTTCAAATTCATTAATTAAACTTATTATTATTTCTTTAGAATTATTTAAATCTTCCTCTTTAAATTCACCTTTTGCCATAGATTTCAATTCAGCTTTAATAGCTTTCAAAGTTAATTTATAATTTTTTTCTTGTATTCCCGTTGTAATAACTAAAATATTATCATTCTTATTATAAGAAGATTCTATATCATAAGCTAAAGATTTAAGTTCTCTAATATTTCTAAATAATTTAGAATCAGGTGAATTTCCAAAAATCATATTATATAAAACTAAAATATACTTCTTTTCCATTTCATCTAATGGTTTAAAATAACAGCCAATTACTAAACGCGATTGATTATATAAACTTTCTTCAATTATTTCTTTAGGTGTTTTAATATTTGGCAAATAATCCTGCATAATAGGACATTTTAGTTTTTTTACTGTTTTAAAAACAAAATTATCTTTAATAAGTTTTTCCATTTCATACATATCAATATTACCTATAACATAAATATCAATTAAACTATTATTAATAAAACTTTTATAATAATCATATAAACTATTTGGTGTAATATTATTTAAATCTTCAACATAACCATCAATATTATAAGAAAATGGATTATTATTATCCATATAATCTTTCATCCGTAAAACAGATAAATATTTTGGATAATTTCTAATTGATAAAATATTTTCTTGCAATATATTTTTAGTAACATTAAAATTATTTTGATTAAATGAATTATGGAAAACATTAGGATTAAAAATAATTTCTTTTATAAATTTAATTGTTTCTTCTAGAGTTTCTTTAGAAGTATACTTTGAATCTAAAACAGAAAAACATATCTCAGAAGAAATATGATTGCCAATTCTTTTATTTCTCGAGTATATAGATAAATCATATAATTCTTGTTTTTTTATATTCATAAGTCTTTCAGTAGGATATTTTTTACAAGTTGTAGTCAAATTATCCAATAATAAATTTCTTAAAGTTATACTATTTCTATCTATTTCATCACGAAAAATAAATTTTAAAAAAATCATTTTAAATTTGTTAGTCTTAATTAAATGTAAATTATGTGAAATTGCTGTTATTTTTCTATATTCCATATTTAGTCTCCTTATATTTATTATGCACAATATTGATATTTAATAAATACTTTTTAAGCAACCTACACTACTGAATCTAATGCTAACTTTATAGCTTCATCAAAAGTAGTTTCTCTATCAACACTTGAAAGTTCTTCTTTTGTTATTAAATTATCCGAAACAGTTAAGATACTTGATGCTTCTTTATTAAGCTTTTCTGCAATATAAAATAATGCAAAAGTTTCCATTTCTACTCCTAAACAGAAATTTTCAGATATTTTAGAATTTAAATATTTTGTATAAAAAATATCTGAAGTATTAATATTTCCTAATCTAATAGATATTTTATTTTTATATGCTACATCAATTATTTTTTCATTTAAAGATACTGATCCCCTAACTAAATTAATGTTATCTTTATTATATTGATAAGCAAAATTAGATAAAGTAAAAGCATTTTCTACTAATATTATATCTCTAACATTAATTTCTTCATAATAACTTCCACAAGAACCAACTCTTATTATTTTTGAAACATCAAAATCATTAAATAATTCATAAGCATATATTCCCATTGAAGGCATTCCCATCCCTGATGACATTATTGTTACTAATTTTTCTTTATAATATCCAGTATATGCTAAACATAATCTGGTTTTATTAACTAATATAGGATTAGAAAGATAATTTTCTGCAATATATTTTGTTCTTAAAGGATCACCAGGCATTATTACACTCTTGGCGATATTATCTTTTTTTGTATTTATATGTACACTCATTTTCCCAACTCCATTTTTATTCTATATTATCATTATCATTATTGTTATCTTCAAGTTTTACTAAAACATCACGTGGTTTTGAACCATTTTGTGGTCCAATAATACCTCTCTCTTCAAGCAAATCAACAATTCTTGCTGCTCTATTATATCCAAGTTTAAATCTTCTTTGAAGTAAAGAAGCACTTGCTTTGCCACTTGTTATAACAAACTCTACAATATCATTGTATAGTGGATCATCATATTCTTCTACTTCGTTACTTAAAGGATTATTTTTAATTTGTTGATCTCTTTCCTCTAAATTTAAGAAATTACCATCATATCTAGCTTTTTGCTGAGAAATAGTCCAATCAACTACCTTAGCGATCTCTTTTTCATTAACAAAAGCACCTTGAATTCTTTGTGGAACAATTTCTCCCATAGGAAGATATAACATATCTCCTTTACCAAGTAACTTTTC
>CAZRBE010000049.1:0-6312 GCA_964598285.1 uncultured Mycoplasma sp. | reverse complement strand
GTTGCAGGTTCAAATCCTGTCTTCCCGACCATTTTAAAATATGAAGCTTTATGCTTTTTTTTTGGCAAAAATAATTGACTTCTTAAAAATAGTTTAGTATACTTAAACTGATAATAAAGGTATTTATTTACATTTAATCAAAAATATGTTATAATAATCGCATTAATAAAAAAGGAGTGATTTTGATGGATCAAGGATATAACAATATAATTGAAACATATAAAAAATTAGAAACTGAAAGATTAAATATTTCCAAAGAATTAGAAGAATTGCAAAAAAAAGCTAGAAGTGTTGCTCGTAATAAAACTCCAGAAAGTGATATTTTTGATAAAATTGGAGAATTATCTGAAACAGATAAAAAATTGAAGGATCGTTATGGAGTTATTGTAGATGAACAAGTTAAGCTAGAACAAGAACGTATAACTCTTAGGGAACAATTGTATAAAAAGATGCAACAAATAAATGAATTAAGACATGAAATAAATATTAGAAATCAAATATATAGTGATATAGTTAAAAACTTTGCAGAAAAAGATCCATCAGCACTTGCTATGGCAGAAAGTATCAAAAATTGTAATGAAAAGTTAACTACATTTATGACAGAAAAAAATAATTTATTAAATGGGAAGATAGCTAAGGAAGAAAAGTCAGACAAAAATAAAAATATTTCTGAAGCTAAAGACTTTAATGATCTTTTAAAAGGTGTTACCGAAGAATTAAATAAAATGGGAGAGAACACTTCAAAAGAAAATTCTCAAGATTCTAAGCAAAGTCAAACTACTATTAAAGAAGATAAAAAATTATATAATGATATAACAAAAGCAATAGATAATGGTGCCGTTCCTTCTTTAGATAATTTATCTTCTGCACAATTGGATGATTTGGGTAATGATGCTTCACCAGAAGTTATGAAAATGTTTGAAAAGTCATCAGAACCAGATCCTGATGTTTTAATGAATGATTTAAAAAATGGCAATCCTATTCCAGAAACTAAAAACGATAATGATAAAAAAGAAGAACAAAAAAACAATAAAGTAGAAGAAGCAATAAAATGTGTAGCAGAAAATACAAAAGCAGAAGCAAAAAAAATACCTAATTTTATAAAAAATATTCCAGGATATGTTAAAAATCATGCTACTGCTGTTTTAGGTGGTATTACAGCTCTTGCTGCAATTGGTGGTGCTATAGCATTATTGGCAGGAAATCCTGCATTAGTTCCATTTTTATTAAATGCAACGGGAATGGTTGTTGGTTATAAATCAGTATTTGGCAAAGGCAAATAAAAGAATAAAAATTGAAAGGAGTCTTTAGTGTGACATTTAAACAAAATGATTTAATTGAATTTGAAGACAAAGAAAAAGTTATGGTTCTTGATGCTATTGAACATAGAGATAATGAATATGTGTTTGTTAATGTAGTTGAAGGAGATAATTTAAATCCAACTAAAAGTTACAAAGTAATGATTGTAGATTATACTGATGGAACTCTACAAAAAGTAGTAGATCCAGAAATATTACAAGAATTATTACCAAGGTTTGAATCAAGATTAAAAAAACAAGTAGAAGAAGAACATATTGGAGAAGAAAATTAATTTTTATAATTAATTTTTTTTAACAAAAAATATAGGAGGAGTTTTATGAAACAAAATGATATTTATGATGTTACCATAGTGGATGTTGACAATAATGGCAATGGAATAGCCAAAATAAATGATTTTGTTGTTTTTATAAAAGGTGCTATTTTAAATGAAAAAGTAACAATAAAAATAATAAATATAGAAAAACATTTTGCTAATGGTGAAATTTTAAATAAAACAAATGAACTTTGTCCTTATTATTATAAATGTGGTGGATGTAATTTTTTACATCTTAGTTATAAAGAAGAATTAGAACAAAAAGAAATGGAAATTAAAAATTTATTTAAATATTATAAAGTAAATGATATAGAATCAGTTAATGAAGTTAATTATCGTAATAAAGTTGTTTTTCATGTGGAAAATGGTAAACTTGGTTTTTACAATAATAATAGTCATAATTTAATAGAAATAGATAATTGTTTATTATTAAGTAATGGAATAAATAAAATAATTCCATTATTAAAAAATTTTAATTTATGTAATATTACAAAAATAATGATTAGAGAAACTTATTATACTAAAGAAATTATGATTGCTTTTTATGGTAATATAACTGAAGAAATAAATAATTTAAAAAATACTAATGTTAAATCAATTTATTTAAATAATGAATTAATATTTGGAAATCCTTATTTAATTGAAATAATAGATAATAAAAAATATTGTATTGGAGTTAATTCTTTTTTTCAAGTAAATACTTTATGTATGGAAGTCTTGTATAAAAAAATAAAAGAAGAGGCTAAAGTTTTTGAATCATTGCTAGATCTATATTGTGGAACAGGAACAATTGGAATCTATTTAAGTGATAATTTTAAAAGTGTTTTAGGGGTAGAAGAAATACCTTCTGCTATAGATGATGCCAACAATAATTCGAAAATTAATAATCTAAAAAATGTTTCTTTTAAATGCTTAGATGTTAATAATATCAAAGAAACTAATTTTACTTGTTGTGTTGTTGATCCCCCTAGAAGTGGTTTAACAAAGAATGTTATAAATAAATTATTTAAAATTAATTTGGAAAAGATAATATATGTATCTTGTAATCCTCTTACTTTAAAAAGAGATTTGGAACTTTTAAAAACTAATTATAATATTATTTCAATTACGCCATTTAATATGTTTCCTAAAACTAATCACGTTGAATGTGTTGTAGTATTAAATAAGTAGGTATATATGGAATATAATTGGAATCCTTGGCATGGGTGTAATAAAATAAGTGCTGGTTGTCTTAATTGTTACGTTTATAGAAGAGATAATAGTTTTGATAAAGATAGCAGTATTGTAAGTAAAAATGCTGATTTTACTTTACCTATTAAAAAAAATAAAAAAGGTATTTATAAAATTCCTGCTAATTCCTTTGTTTATACTTGTTTTACATCAGATTTTTTTCTTGATAAAGCCGATAGTTGGAGAATAGATGCTTGGAAGATGATTAAAGAAAGATCTGATTTAACATTTTTAATTATAACTAAACGAATAGATAGATTTAATATTAATTTGCCAAGTGATTGGGGAAATGGTTATGATAATGTAATAATTTGTGTTACTTGTGAAAATCAAGATAGGGCAGATTATCGTTTGAAAATATTAGAAAAATTACCAATAAAACACAAAATGATTATTTGTGAGCCATTATTAGAAGAAGTAGATTTATCTTCTTATTTAAATTCAGCAATTGAAGGAGTAGTAGTAGGTGGAGAAAGTGGTAATAATGCTAGAATTTGTAATTATGATTGGGTATTAAAAATTAAAAATGATTGTTCTTTTCATAATATACCCTTTAAATTTAAGCAAACTGGAGCTTATTTTATAAAAAATAATAAGGTTTATAGAATTTTAAGAAAATATCAACACAGTCAAGCAAAAAAAGCAAATATTGATACATGGAAATATTAATGATAGAATATTATTTATAAAGGAAGTTGAAATTATGAATTATAAAAAAGTTTTAATATTAGGTTTTGCTAAAAGTGGTTATGAAGTTGCCAAAGTACTTATAAAAAAAGGATCTGAAGTAATTATAAATGATAGTAAGAAAAAAGAAGAATTAAATAATGATAAAATAAAAGAATTAGAAGATTTGGGAGTATCTTTTATTTTAGAAAGTCATCCAGATAATTTGCTAGATTCTACTTTTTCTTGTTTAATTAAAAATCCAGGAGTGCCAATAGATCATAAATATGTTTTACAAGCTAATGAATTAAATATTCCTGTTATAAATGAAGTAGAAGTTGCTTATAGTTTGATACCAAAGAACAAAAATATTAAAATAATAGGTATTTCTGGCACTAATGGTAAAACAACTACGACAACGTTAATTTATGAGATGTTAAAAAGCTTTAATAATAATTGTTTTTTAGCGGGTAATATAGGCTATCCTTTATGTAGTATTTTAGAAGATTTAAAAGAAAATTCAATAGTAGTAATGGAAGTATCAAGCCAACAATTAGAAAATTTAACTACATTTAATCCCAATATTGCAATTTTAACTAATATATCAGAAGCTCATTTGGAATTTTTTAAAACATTTGATCATTATAAATATATAAAAAGTAAATTACTTGTTAATCAAAGTGCTAAAGATACCTGTATCTTAAATAAGAATGATTTAATTTTAAATGAGTTTAGTAAGAATGTAAAATCTAAAATTAAATGGTTTTCTAGCACTGAGAAAGCAGATTGTTATTTGAAAGATAATATTATTTATTATAATGAGGAAAAAATAATTAGTATTAAAGATATAATACTTAGGGGTAACCATAATTATGAAAATATTATGGCTGCAATCATGGCTGTAAAAGAATTTAATTGTCCTAATGAGGTTATAACAAAAATATTAAAGACATTTAAAGGAGTAGAACATCGTTTAGAATTTGTTGCTAATAAAAATAATGTCTTATATTATAACGATACAGAAGCTACTAACATAAAATGTACTCAAATAGCATTATCATCATTTTCTGAACCAACTATTCTTATTTTAGGAGGTTATGAAAGAGGGCAAGATTTTAATGAATTAGTTTCTTATATGGGAAATGTTAAAAATATAATAGGTATTGGGCAATGTCATCAAAGGGTATTAGAATTTGGTAAAAAAAATAATATTGAGACATTTACTTATGAAACTTTAAAAGAAGGATTTAAAAAGTCTGTTGCTTTAGCTAAATCTGGGGATGTTGTTTTACTTAGTCCTGCTTCTGCTTCTTGGGATCAATATGAAAAATGTGAGGATAGAGGAGCTGAATTTAAATCTTATGTAAATGATTTAAATTAATAAATTATGACATAATTTTAAATATATAATTGTTATTATCATAAAAGGTGATAAATATGAAAATATATTTAGATTATGTTTTTTTTATTAATTTTATTTTTGATTTTATTATCCTTTTAGGAATAAATGTTATTTTAAAAAGAAATGTTAAATTATTTAAAATTATCCTTGGATCTTTTGTAGGTGCTATTTCTATTTTCATTCTTTTTGTTGAAATACCTTCTTTTTTATTTTTATTATTAAAAATTTTATTTGGATTACTTATGGTCATTATATCTTTTAAGTATAAAGATATTAGATATACTTTAAATAATTTTTTATACTTAATGATTTTAAGTATTCTAATTGGGGGATTTCTATATATGATTAATATTGAAGTGGGATATGAACATATTGGAATGGTATTTTTTAAAAATGGTAATACTCTAAATATTTTTATTCTTATTTTATTAGCTATTTTAATTATAGTTATTTATATAAAAAAGATAAAAAAAGATAAAAAAAATTTAAATAATTATTATAAAGTTGATTTATATGTAAATGAAAAAGTTATTAAATTAATGGGATTTTTAGATACTGGTAACACTTTAATAGATCCTTATTTTAATAAACCTGTTTTAATTTTAAATAAAGATATAAAAATTTCTATAAAAAAATTCATATTTGTTCCATTTAAATCATTAAATAATAAAGGAGTATTAAAATGTTTTATAGCAGATAAAATTTATATTGAAAATATTGGTTTTAGAGAAAAAGTTTTGATAGGTATATCAAACGACAAAATAACTTTATCAGGAGTTGATATAATTTTAAATAATTATTTATGGGAGGAATAGTATGAAAAAAATATTACAATTTTTAAGAAAAATATTAAAAAAAGAAGGAATTTATTATGTTGGTAGTGCTGATGCCTTGCCTCCACCATTAACTAACGAAGAGGAAGAAGATTATATTATATTAAAAGAAAAAGGAGAAATAGATGCTCGTAACAAACTTATTGAGCATAATTTAAGATTAGTAGTATTTCTTGCTAAAAAATATGAAAATACTAATATTGATTTAGAAGATTTGGTTAGTATTGGGTCAATTGGTTTAATTAAAGGAATTAACACTTTTTCCAGAGGTAAAAATATAAAACTAGCTACATATTGTTCTAGGTGCATTGATAATGAAATATTAATGTTTTTAAGAAAAAATAAAAAAACAAAAGGAGACGTTTCGTTTGAAGAAAGTTTAAGTTTTGATTCTGATGGTAATGAATTACATTTAGAAGATATTTTGGGAACAGAAAATGATATAGTTACTAAACGACTTGATATGGAAATAGATAAAAATATCTTAGAAGAAGAACTATCTAAATTAGATGAAAGAGATAAAGAAATAATAATATTAAGGTATGGAT
>CAZRBE010000048.1:852-6354 GCA_964598285.1 uncultured Mycoplasma sp. | reverse complement strand
ATCTATTTCAAAATATTTAATTCCTAAAGCCTCACATAATTTTTTAGCAGCCGGAAATTGTATTTTTAAATCACTTGGTGTTTCTATTCGCCCTTCTTTATAATGATCATACTTATCATGCCTAAAAGTTTTCCCTTTATCAAATGCTATTGCTATATAGGAAGGATTTTCTTCTTTTAATATTTTATTAATCATATTCATAAATCCATATAAAGCATTAGTAGGAAATCCCTTAGAATTTCTTAAAATATTACCTTTATATGCTGTTGCATAATAACTTCTAAATAAAATATTATTGCCATCAATTAATATTACTTTTTTCATATATTTATAAAATTCCTTTCTTATTAACTTTATTTATACTCAAGACAAAAATCGAATTTTATTTTTTTAATCCTTTATTTATAGTATAACATGTATAATTCTAAACATAAAGATTTTAAGCTTAAAATGAAAAATTTATAAATAAAAAAAGTTCTGTAAATTTACAGAACTTTTTTTATAATTAATTAATTTGAAAAATAATATGAAGAATAAAAAGAACCATAAACGTTAAATTTTTCTGTTGTACCATCATCATAAGTTATAGTTACTAATTTTGAATTTACATCTTTTATATATTTAACATTCTTAACTAATTTAGTATTATACAAAATTCCATTAATAACATTATTATTTAAAGTTATTTCATAAATCTTATTTTTAGCAGTAATAACATAACTATTGTTTATTACTATATCATTATTAGAAGAATTGTCATCATTGACGGAAAATCCTTGTTTCACTTGTATTGGGAATCCTTCTTCATCTAATATAGAATTAATATTAAAGTTATCAGTACTATTATCATAATTATAATAATATAAATATTTATCTTTATCTATAATTAACTTGTCTGCAATAGAATCACATCCAAAATTATCAACATCTAAAATAATACAATCTACATATTTATGATTTTGTTCATAACTATTTTTTAAAGAATAACCAGTAATTGTTAATTCATCATTAGAATGTTCTTCTATCTTCAATAATTTACCTGATTCTGTTTCTGCATACAAATCACCAGTATCCAATTCTTTATAAACACCTAATATTTTTTCATTACTTACTATTTTTTCAAATACAGGATTAATTGATAGTTTGTCTGGATAATTATAATAAGCATACAAATTACCTTTTTCATCAAGAATTAATAATTTCACATCAAATTGTGACAACAGATTTATTAGATAAATCTTTGACACTTTTTCTGCTACTTCTGATATTTCTTTTGTTTTCGTATCATAACTACTTGTTTGTTCATTATATACTCCATATTCTACAATAGCTTTACCATTTTGTATTTTTATACATACTCCATTATCCATGTCATTACATATAGAATTAGTGTTCCCAATTTCTTCTATATACTTATACTTTAATAAATAATCTATTGAATAGGCATCACCTTCAATTGTACTATCACTATTTTGTTGGTTATTATCTTCTGTTACTTCACTACCTTTATTAAATATTTTGCTTCCAACATCACTAAAAACAAACAAATATAAACCTACTAACACTAACAATAAAATTATTACAATAACTACAATTAAAATGGTATTTTTTTTCTTTGGTTTTAAAATCATATTTTCTTCATTCATAATAACATACTCTCCTTTAGTTAATTGTATATTTATATTTTTTTAATTACAATATAAATATACAAAACATAAAAAAGTTCTGTAAATTTACAGAACTTTTATTTTGCTTCTTCTGTTACTCTTGTTTCACGAATAACAGTTACTTTTATAGTTCCAGGATATTGCATTTCTTTTTCTATTTTTTCTTTTATTTCACGTGCTATTTTATGACTAGTTAAATCATCAATTTCTTCTGGTTTTACTAACACACGTAATTCTCTACCTGCTTGAAGAGCATAACTTTTTTCTATTCCTTTTATTTCATTAGTCATAGCTTCAAGTTGTTCAAGTCTTTTAATATAATTTTCCAAAGAATCATTTCTAGCACCTGGTCGTGATGCTGATAAGGCATCTGCTATTTGAACTAACACCGCAATAACACTATTAGCTTCAGTATCTCCATGATGTGAAGCGATTGCATCAATTACAGCTTCTGGTTCATGATATTTTTTTGCTAAATCTACCCCAATATCAACATGACTTCCTTCTATTTCATGATCAATTGCTTTTCCAATATCATGTAATAATCCTGCTCTTTTAGCCATAGAAACATTTTCTCCAAGTTCTGCAGCCATAATTCCTGCCAAATGAGCTACTTCCTTTGAATGACTTAAGGCATTTTGCCCATAACTAGTTCTAAATTGTAATTTACCTAAAATTTCTGTAAGTTCCCTACTAGTTTTTGGAATACCCAATTCAAATAAAGCACTATTTCCATATTCCAATATTTTATCTTTCATTTCTTTTACTGTTTTATCATAAATTTCTTCAATCCTAGTGGGATGAATTCTTCCATCTTTTATTAAATTTTCAATAGCAATTTTAGCAATTTCTCTTCGTAAAGGATCAAAACTAGATATAACTATTGCTTCAGGTGTATCATCTATAATTAAATCAACTCCTGTAATAGCCTCAATAGTTCTAATATTTCTTCCCTCTCTACCAATAATTCTTCCTTTCATTTCATTATTAGGAAGCTCAATCGTAGAAACTGTCTGTTCATTAGAAA
The DNA here is from genome assembly GCA_964598285.1 of uncultured Mycoplasma sp. Lineage (GTDB taxonomy): Bacteria > Bacillota_I > Bacilli_A > RF39 > UBA660 > CAG-611. Next base: position 3,660 of record CAZRBE010000048.1, on the reverse strand, counting down.
CTTCTGAAGAATATTTTTGCATAGACAAAACTAATAAATCTTTTGCAGATCTATCAGCAACTAATTTTGCTTCTTCTTCACGATCTTTAATATAAGTTGTTATTTCATTAGAAATATCATCTTCTACTTTTTTCATAATAAGTTCTTTGGCTTTTTCTTTATCCATACCACTTATTTTCGATAATAAATCAATTTGTTCTTGTTTTAGTTTTTCCACTTCTACTTGATCGCCTTGAACTTTAACTATTTTATCTGCTATTTTTTCTTCGCGTTCATCTAATAATTTTTCTCTTTTTTGAAATGTTTCATCTCGTTTATCCATGTTTTGTTCTCTTTGAATAAGACGATTTTCTGTCTCTTTTACTTCTTCTTTTTTTTCTTTTATTTCCTTATCAAGTTCCATTTTCAATCTATGAGATTCCTCTTTGGCTTCAAAAAGCATTTCTCTTTTTATTCTCTCTGCTTCTTTTTTTGCTTGTTCTATAGACTTTTCAGCATCTTTTTTCGCATTGTTTTTTCTAAATATATTTATTAAAATAACAATTACTCCACCAAAGATTATTCCAATTACGACAAGTAGAATGGAAAATAATGTATCATTCATATTTTCCTCCATTCCTTTTATGTTAAAATACATTAACATATCTTTATTGTAAAATTCTTTAAGAAATAAGTCAAGAATTTTAATTCATAAAAAATATGACTATTAAAAAATAATCATATTATTTTTATATCTTCTAATTCTTTCTTTATATCTTTGTCTTTTATTTTACAAATTATTTTGTTCAAACGTAAATCTTTATCGTATAAATTTAATTTATTTTCAAAAAATATTAGTTTATTTTCAATATATTTTATTTCTTTAGAAATAGCATTTCTAGACACTTTTAAATTTTCACTTATTTCTGAAAGTGATAAATCATCAAAATAATAGCTTTTAAAATATATTTTTTGCTTTTCTGTTAATAATTCACCATAATAATCAAATAAAATAGTTAAATATACTTCTTTTATCATTATATCATCCCTTTAAATAACCCATAAATATATTTGTCAATATCAAACGTTTCTAAATCATCTTCTTTTTCACCTAAACCAACAAACTTAACAGGTATATTTAATTCTTCCTTTATTGCTAAAACAATTCCTCCTTTAGCAGTTCCATCTAATTTTGTTAAAACAATTCCTGTTACGTTAGTAATTGATTTAAATTCTTTAGCTTGAATTACTCCATTTTGACCAGTTGTGGCATCTATAACTAATAATGTTTCATGTGGAGCATTAGGTATTAAATTACCAATAACTTTATTTATTTTAGATAATTCATTCATTAAATTAACTTTATTTTGAAGTCTTCCTGCGGTGTCAATCATTATTACATCATCTTTTTCTGTCAAAGACTTAGTTATTCCATCATATATTACACTTGAGGGATCTAAAGAACCTTCTTTACCATAAAATTTACAGCCTATTTTTTTACTCCACTCAAGTAATTGTTCATAAGCACCTGCTCTAAAAGTATCTCCTGCTATCAATAAAACACTTTTTTTATCATTCTTAAATTTTTTAGCTAACTTAGCGATAGTAGTTGTTTTACCAACCCCATTTACTCCTACAAATAAAATAACTGTTGGTCCATTTTTATTAAAATTAATTTTATTAACTATAATATCTTCATTAACATATATTATAAAAAGTTCATCTACAATTATTTCTTTTAATAATTTTGGATCATTAATTTTTTCATCTCTTACTCTTTTTCTTAATCTATCCATAAAAGACATAACTGTAGGTATACCAATATCTGCCATAATTAAAAGTTCTTCTAAATCTAAAAAAAACTTTTCTGTTATTTCATTATACTTATTAGTTAAATTAATAAGTTTAGAAACAAAATCATTCCTAGTTTTTGAAAGACCTAATTCATACTTTTTTACCTCAGAATTATCTTCTAATTTATTCACGATACTACTTTCTTTTTTTTGAAATGTTGATTTGATTTTTGCAAATAATCCCATATCTACCTCCTTGTTAATTATAGCATATTTTTATTGACTTTTTAATAACTTTTATATATAATTATTACTGCATATACATTGAACAGCCGTATTTTTATTATTTATAACGTGTTTTAAAAAAAATTAGTAGCTTTAGCTGTTAAAGTGAAAATATATAAAACTCCCTATAAATAAAAAAATATATTAATGTTTATGAAAAATAAATATTGAAAGGAGAATATTATGTCAAGATACACTGGTTCTAGTTACAAACAAGCTCGTCGTGTTGGAACTTCATTACTTGAAAATGGAAAAGAAATAGCTAAAAAACCTTATGCTCCAGGGCAACATGGAAATGATCGTAAAAAGAGATTATCTAACTATGGAGAACAATTAAAAGAAAAACAAAAAGTTAGATTTATGTATGGTTTAAATGAAAGACAATTTCATAAAACATTTAATGAAGCAAGAAAATTAAGTGGTATTCATGGTGAAAATTTACTTATTTTACTTGAGTCTAGACTTGATAATTTAGTTTATCGTTTAGGATTTGCTAATACCAGACGTGCTGCTAGACAACTTGTTAATCATGGTCACATTATTGTTAATGGCCAAAAAGTTGATATTCCATCATATAGAGTAAAAGTTGGATCAACTATTGCTTTAAAAGAACAAAGTAAAGATTTAAAAGTTGTTAAAGAATCTTTATCAAAAGTTTTAAAAAGAGCAGAATTTATTAAGTATAATGAAAAAGACAATTCTGGTGTTTATGTTAGACTTCCTGAAAGAAGCGAATTAAATCCTGAAGTTA
>CAZRBE010000048.1:0-842 GCA_964598285.1 uncultured Mycoplasma sp. | reverse complement strand
TTAATAGTTGAGTTCTATAATAAATAATAAAATATATAGATTAATTTCTATATATTTTTTGTTGTCTTAAAGTAAAGTTTTATTAAAGAAATTGGAGTCAAGAAAAATATCTTTAAATCCAAAAGAAAACTGATATTTTTGACATAATAATTATCATAGTATTCTTTCCTTTCAAATGAAATAAATCTTCCACCTTTTATTTGAGAAAGTCCCGTTAAACCTGGTCTTACACTATGTCTTAAATAATATTTTTTGCTATCAAATCCCTCATTTGGAATATAAGGCCTGGGTCCTACAATAGACATATCCCCTTTTAAAACATTTATAAATTGAGGTATTTCATTAATTCTCGTAAGTTCTAAAAACTTAGAAAACTTAGTAAATTGACTTCCATCATGAACATATTCTTTACCCAATTTTTTAGTGCGAATTTTGTACATTAAAAATATCTTACCATTCTTACCTATTCTATTTCTAATAATATTATGAATAGGAAAACCCAATCCTATTAAATTAATAGGTATTACTATTAATAAAATTGGAAAAGTAATTATAATTAACAAACAAGAAATAAAAATATCTAATAAACGTTTTATATACTTCTGATACATAATTATTTACCACTTTTATCTGTTATTTTATAATTATCTTCCAAAGAAAATTCTACATTTTCTTCAATCCATTCTTTTCTAGGTTCGACTTTATCTCCCATTAAAACATTTACTCGTTTTTCTGCTAAAGAAGCATCTGTTATGTTTACTTGAATTAATGTCCTAGTTTCAGGATCCATCGTAGTTTCCCAAAGTTGATTAGCATTCATTTCTCCTAATCCTTTATATCTT
>CAZRBE010000047.1:0-6398 GCA_964598285.1 uncultured Mycoplasma sp. | reverse complement strand
GAAGATAATTATTATCCTCATACTTTAAATAATACAGTAGTAGCAACTCCTCGTGGTCTGATTGCTTTAATTGAAAATAATTATAATGAAGATGGAAGTATTAATGTACCAAAAGTTTTAAGACCATATATGAGTGGCTTAGAGAAAATAGAAAAGAGGTAGTTATTATGAAATATTTTATGGCTGGAATAAAAGGATCTGGTATGGCAGGGCTTGCTTGTATGTTACATGATTTAGGTAATGAAATAATAGGTTATGATGATTTAAAGTATTATGCTGTAACTGAACCACCATTAAGAGAAAGAAATATCCCAATTTATTATGACTTAGAACATCTTACAACAGGAATGATAGTAATTAATACTGCTGCAATACATGAAGATCATCCAGTAATAAAAAAAGCTAGAGAATTAGGTATTGAAGTAAAAGGATATTTTCAAATGATTGGAGAGTTTACAAGAAAATATGATTCTATTTGTATTTCAGGAACTCATGGAAAAACAACAACTACTAGTATGTTATCAAGAATATTAAGTAATACTATTGGCACTAATTACTTAATAGGAGATGGGACAGGATTTATAGACAAAAATTCTAAGAATTTTGTTATAGAATCATGTGAGTTTGAAAGACATTTCTTGTCTTATAATCCCAAATATGCTATTGTAACTAATATAGAATTAGATCATGTTGACTGTTATAAAAATATTGATGAAATAATAGATGTATTCCAACAATTCATTGATAAAGTTAGTGAAAAAGTTATAGCTTGTGGAGATGATTTGAATGTTAGAAAATTAAAAAGTGATAAAATTGTCTATTATGGATTTAAAGAAAATAATGATATTTATGCCAAGAATTTAGTTCAAAAAAGTACTGGTAGTAGTTTTGATTGCTATATTCATAATGAATTTTATGGACATTTTGATATTCATTTATATGGTACTCATATGATTTTAAATTCCTTAGCTTGTATTTATATGTGTAATTTACTAAATATATCAAAGGAAGATATTATTAAATATTTAGATACTTTTCAAGGAGCAAAAAGAAGATTTAGTGAACAAGTAGTAGGAGATTGTATTTTAGTAGATGACTATGCACATCATCCAACAGAAATAAAAACAGTTATAGAAACAGCAAGACAAAAATACCCAGAAAAGCAAGTTATAGCAGTATTAATACCATATACTTTATCTCGAGCAGAAGCCTTTTATAAAGAATTTGCAGAAGTAATAAAATCTGCTGATAAAGCTTTTGTTACAGATATAGAACCAGCACGTGAAAAAATAGAAGATTATCCTAATATTAATTCTAAAATGATTATTGATTTGGTACCTAATTGTGAACATATATCATTAGAAGAAATAAGTAAATTATATAATTATCCTAATAGTGTAATTCTATTTATGGGATGTAAAGATTCATATTATTTAAGAGATGCTTATATAAAAAATAAAAATATGTAAATCATAAGAAAAAAGAATGAAAGTACTTTCTTTTTTTTATTTTTCATGATATATTGACATCGTAATAATATCCAGAAATAGGGAGGAATTTTATTTTAGATGAAAACAAGAATTAAGTTTATGACATTTTTATTTACAATAGCATTATTAATTTTACCTATAAGTGTTTTTGCTAGTGATAATGTTGCTAAAATAGGAGAAAATGAATACACTACGTTAAAAAGTGCAGTAGATGTTGCTAATAGTGGAGAAACTATTACAATTTTAAAAAACACAACTTCTAACGATTTAACTTTAAAGTCAGGAATTACTTTGGTTATTCCAACTGATATTACATTAACTTTAGGTGGTAATGTTGTAGCAGAAAATGGTGCAATAATTAAAAATAATGGAATGATTGTTGTAGATGGAGGTACTTTAGATGCTAGTGCTTTAGCATCATCTACAACTACAGGATTGGTTTTAGGACTTCCTGGAACTGTTTCTATAAAATCTGATGGAAGATTAATTTTACCAACGGTATGGCATACAATGTGGCAATCTTCTGTTGGTTTATGGGAACCAAATGGAACTTATGCGACACATTTATTTACGGGATTAGAAAGTGGAGCAGCTTTAACAATTAATAATTATAATTATGTATATGTTACTAATACTTTTAAAGGTGCAATTCAATCAGAAACTAATTATTATACAACTTTTGAAAGTGCTTTAAGTGATATTACAGCAGGAGACACAGTAAAATTACTGGCTGATATTTCAGTACCAGCTGAAACAACTATTAATAAAAATATTAATATCAATTTAAATGGTTTTAATATATCAGCTGTTGATACAGTATTTATAATCCAAAATGCTAAAGTAGATATAACTGGTAAAGGTATTATTTATGAAATGGAACCTAATTATGCTCCAATTTTTGTTAAAGGATCTAATGTAGAAACAGATACTGATTATACTGTTGTTACAATAGGAAAAGATGTTACTTTAAGAGGATGGGCTGGTGTATTTATTAGAGAATATACAAAAGGAACAATATCACCTGCTTATGGAGTTAAAATTAATTTTTACGGAACAATTGAGGCTGTAAATGACACGAGTAATGCATCAGGTCATGGTATTTATATAAATGGTAATATTAAACAGATGACAAATTATCCAATTATTAATATTAATTCCGGATCAAAGATAACATCAACTGGACCTGGTATTTATGCCGCAGGATATGCTAAGTGGAATATAAATGGGGCTACTATTACAGGAGTAGAATCAGGACTTGGAATAAAATCAGGAATATTTAATATTACAAATAGTAAAATAACAGGAACAGGAAGTGCTACTTTACCACCAGCTGGTTATAGTAATGGCATTAATGCATCAGGTGCTGCAATTCAAATTGAATCAAACAAAGATTATGCTGGTGATGTAGAATTAAATATTACCAGCGGAACTTTTACAAGTGAAAAATCAGTTACTCTTTATGAATATGTAGTTAGTGGAACAACAGGCACTAAAGTAAAAAGTATTAGTATTATGGGAGGAGATTTTAATGCTACAGATGAAAATGATAGTATTATAATTTCCAAAGAATTAACTGCTAAAGTAAAAGAGTTTATTAAAGGTGGATCATTCTATATTAATGATATAAGTTTATATTTAGCTAGTGGTTATCAAGCCATAGCAGATATGAATACCGCAAAAATTACTGTTAGTAAGGCTACTGTTCCAACTGGTACTTATACCTTAAGCGGAACTATTACTAATGGTAATAATGCTAATGTTCGATTAATTCAAGGTGGTTTAGTTGTTAAGTCAGTTATTGCTTCTGAAACAGGAGCTTATTCCTTTACGGGGTTAGCTAGAGGTACTTATAATATTATTGCTAATAGTGGTACATATTCTGTTACAAAATTAATTGAAATTACTGAAAATACGACTCAAAATTTAACAATTGGAATAGGCAATATAAATATTTTTGTAGCAGGTTCTGAAAAAATCAACTTAATGGTTGGAGGATTGCAAGAGCAATTTGCTGATGGAGATATTACTATATTAACTATAAGTGATGGTAGACATGAAAATTATACTGATCAGAATGCAATTTTAGAAGAGTCAACAACTAAAAAAATGATTTTTATGGATTTGTTTATTGTAGTAGGCGAAGATAATATAACAACAACTGATGAGGCTGTTGAATTAGTTTTACCATTTGATTTAAATAATAAAAATGGTGTAACTATCTTCCGTTATCATGATCAATTGGTAGATAAGTTTACTGCTTTAACTACTAAGCCTAGTGGTGATTATGTAGATAAAACATGCTATGTTGATAAAGAAAATAATTTAATATATATTTATTCTAATAAATTTTCTACTTATGGAATTGGATATAATGAAACAAGTAACCCTGAAACAAGTGATAATATTATGATTTATATAGGAATTGCTATTATATCAATTATAACGATTGCCATAGTATGTAAAAAAAAGAAAATATAATTATGGAAGTAGATTAATGCTACTTCTTTTTTATTGACTTATATGTTATTTTTAAGTAAAATTATTTATATAAGGTGATAATAATGAATGTTGATACAATGGTTGTTGGTGCACTTGAAGCAAATTGTTATATTTTATCTATTAAAGATAAATGTTTAATAATAGATCCAGGAGCAGAAGAAAATAGAATTATTTCTTATATAAAAGAAGAAAATTTAATTCCTGTAGGAATTATTGTTACTCATAGTCATCAAGATCATATAGGAAGTGTTAAAATATTACAAGAAATGTATGATATAAAATGTTATAATTATAATACTTTATTTGAACAAAAACATTTTTTAAACCCTTTTAAATTTCAAGTTATCTATACAACAGGGCATACTAATGACAGTATTACTTTATATTTTTATGATTATAATTGTATGTTTACAGGAGATTTTTTATTTAAAGATGATATTGGTAGAACTGATTTAGAAACTGGTTCTTATGAAGATATGTTAAGAAGTATTAATAAAATAAAAGAATATCCTGATGAAGTAAAAATATATCCAGGGCATGGAGAAAGTACTACTTTAGGTAATGAAAAAAAGAACAATCCTTATTTTAATTGATTGTTCTTTTTATCTTTGTTCTTCTTTAATTAATTTTGCATGTAAAACAACTCTTATTCCATCTGATGTATAACATGATGAGATAGTTATTACTTTATCATTATTATCAACTGTTGTTTTAAAATTAAAGACACTTCTATCAATCATTGTGTTAATCCAAGATTTATAATTATCATCATTATCAAAAGAAGTAGTTATATAATAATTTTCTGCTTCAATAGTATAAACACTAAATACTTGCCATAGAGTATTTTCTGTTGGAGTAGAAAACTTAATTATATGATTTTCAGTATTTTTAACCCAATTATTTTTTATAATATTTCTTAGTGATCCAAACATTGATTTATCATATCTTGAATGCCCATATATAATAGTATTTTTATTAAAATTAACAGCATCATTTCTATAATCCATGAATATCCATCCAGCATCATTCCAATTTTCATTAAAATCATGATTTAAGTAAAAATCATTATTAGAACATTGAACTACTGGATAATTTATATTAGTTCCCCCGATATATATCCAACCAACAGTATCAGGATTTATTTTAATTAAATCATTAAAATCAACTTCTAATAAATTTAATTTTATATAGTCCCAATAAGGATCAAATTTATCTTTCGGAGGGTTTATATTTTCTCCAGTATCTTTTTCAGTTGTTTTAACTACTTCATTTATTTTATCAGTAGCATTACTTATTTTTTTATTATCTATTTGCCATGATACTATATTATAGATAGAATAAACAAGAGATAGAGTTGCTAAAGAAAATAATATTATAATAAAAAGTTTTGTTGGTTTTAATTTTTTTTTCTTTTTCATAAAATTTATTCCTCATTTTGATCTATTAATTTAGCATGAATAACCAATCTATATTTAGAAGTATTATAACAAGTAGAAAGTGTTAATATTTTATCGCCATAAACTACATCTGTATTAAAATCTCTTATGCTTCTTCCTTTAACCAAATTAATAAATTCATTATATTCTTCTTCAGTAAAATCTGTATCTAAATAATCATTTGTTTTTTTAATAGTATAAATACTAAAGATTTTAAATATTGATTTTGCTTTTGATGTAGTAAATTCTATATAATAATTTTCTTCATTATTTAACCAATCTTTACTTAAAACATTTATTAAACTACTGAAAACTAAAGTTCTTTTATAAGTATGACCATAAAGAATAGTATTTAAACTTAAATCAGGGAAGTTATTTCTATAATCTGCGAAAGCCCAACCAAGAGAATTCCAATCTTTATCAAAATCATGATTTAAATAAAATTTATTATCATCAGCTTGAACAATTGCAGTATCAACTTTAGTATTATTAACTTTAAGCCACGCTACAGTATCACTGTTTTTTGAGGTTAAGGTTTCAAATAATTTAGTTATTTCAGGATCAATTGGTTCTTCTTTAACAACTTCTTTAACAGTTGTTTCAATACTAGTTACTGCAGGAGCATAGGAATTAAGTTCTTTACTAACTAATTTTTCTTTTTCTAAATCTTTATTATAATCATAAATGCTTTTAATACCAATTCCTCCTCCAATAAGACATCCAATAGATAAAACGTTGATTAAAATAATAATTATTTTTTTTCTTCTTTTCTTTTTTAATCTATTTGCTTCATAATTATTTTTAATAAAATTTCTTAATTCACTAAAATCTACTGTATTATTGTTGTTACTATTCATATGAATACCTCTTTATCTTTATATGTTTAGTATACAATAAGGTTTTTTTTTTGTAAAGTTAATAACTAAAAATATTGACGGGGGCGATAGTTTTTAGTTTATTATTTGGTATAACA
>CAZRBE010000046.1:0-6743 GCA_964598285.1 uncultured Mycoplasma sp. | reverse complement strand
TATTTGAGCCATAATTATAATTAAAGCAAGCATTCTCATATAAGTAGATTTACCACTCATATTAGGACCTGTAATTAACAAAATATTAGTCTTATTATCCATAATAACATCATTAGGTACATAAGCAAAATTAGCAACAAATTCTACTACTGGATGTCTAGCATCCTTTATATAAATATTTCTATCTTCTACTAAAGTAGGTTTTACATAATTATTTGTTTCAGAAACAACTGCCAAAGATAATAAAACATCTACTTCACTTATAATATTAGATATATTTTGAAGTTTAGGAATATACTCTCTAACTTTATCTCTTATGGAAATAAATATTTCATACTCTAAATTACAACTTTTTTCATCACTATTTAATATTAAATCTTCTTTTTCTTTCAATTTAGGAGTTACATATCTTTCACAATTAGAAAGTGTTTGTTTTCTTGTATAATTATATTCATCTTTAATCTGATTTCTAGAGCCATTAGATATTTCAATATAATATCCAAATATTTTGTTATAACCCACTTTTAAATTTTTTATTCCTGTTCTTTCTTTTTCTTCTTTTTCTATTTGTAAAATAAAGTCTTTACCCCCACGAGATAAATTCTTTAAATCATCAAGTTCTTTACTATATCCTTGTTTTATGATACCCCCTTCTTTTATACCTATAGGAGCATCTTCATCTATGCTTTTTTCTAATAAATTATACACATCTTCTAAAGCTTCCAGAGTTTTATCATACTTTAATTCTTCTAATATATTTTTTATATGTGGTAGTACACTTAATGATTTTTTTAACCAAACTAAATCTCTAGCATTAACATTGCCATAACTTATTCTTCCCGATAGTCTTTCTAAATCATATACCCCATTTAATAATTCCCTTAATTCTTCTTTTAATATAAATTCTGTAAGTAAAATAGAAATAAAATTATATCTTCTTTCTATTTGTAATTTATTTACTAAAGGATTTTCAATCCATCTTTTTAAAAGTCTTGATCCCATAGCAGTTTTTGTTTTATCAAGTAACCATAATAAAGAATAAGTTCTTTCTTTTAATCTTATTGTTTCTATTAACTCTAAATTTCTTTTAGAATAGGCATCTAGTTCTAAATATTTATTTTTATCAATAACTATTACATTTTGTAAATGATTTAAATTACCTTTTTTAGTATCATTTAAATAATATAATAAATGTTTTATAGAATTAATAATTCTTGTATCTATAATATCTTTATAAATATTATTATAATTTTCTTCTTCATATAAAGAATCACTTATAGTTATTAAAATATTATAATTTGATCTTAAGGTATCTATTATTTTTCTATCAATAATATTATTAACAATTAATTCTTTTATATCAAGTCTTATTATTTCATTTATAAGTTTATCTATATCATAATTAATTAATTCTGTATAAAAATTACCAGTTGAAATATCAGCATAGCTAATAGCATAACAATGTGAAAAATCGTAAATACTACCTATATAATTATTACTTTTTTCATCTAGAGAGCTTGATTCCATAAGTGTTCCTTTAGTGACAACTTGAGTAACACCTCGCTCTACCATACCTTTTAAATTAGGATCAGTAAGCTGTTCACAAATAGCAACTTTATAACCTTTTTCAACTAATTTTTCTAAATATGGCAAGTAAGCATGATGTGGAATTCCACACATCGGAACACGTTCTTCTAGTCCACAAGATTTTCCTGTTAAAGTTAATTCTAATTCTCTTGATGCAGTAGTGGCATCTTCAAAAAACATCTCATAAAAATCCCCTATTCTAAAAAAAAGAATAGCATCTTCATAATTTTTTTTAATATCAAGATATTGAACCATCATAGGAGATAATTTATTTATATCTACTTCATTTTTTTTCATTTTAACTGCTCCCTTATTTAATTATAACAAAAAAATAGATATATTATCTACTTTTTTGGAAGTTTTTTTAAAATTTCTACAGCTTCATCAAAGGTATTAACTCCATAAATTTTTATATCATAATTTTTTTCTTTTTGTATTTTTATAGCTTCTTTATAATTATCCATTGAACAAAAAAATATATCAGACTTTTTATTAACAGAACCTGTTAATTTATAATAGATTCCTCCTACCTCTCCAACATTACCTAAGTCATCTATTGTTCCTGTTCCAGATATTTTGTAGCCTTTTGTAATATCATCCTTAACAAGTTTATTATAAATACTAAGAGTCATAATAAATCCTCCTGATGGCCCTATTTCTTTATCAGAAAAATTAAATTCTATTTTAGGATCTGTTTCGTAAGTATATTTTTCCATTAAATAAACCCCTAATTTTTTTTCTCCATCAACATCAACAAGTTCTGTTAAACATTTTATTTTTTCATTATTTCTCATCACTGTAATAACAACATCAGAAAAATTTGATGTTTCTAATATTTTTTTTATGTCATTAACTGATGTAACATCTATATCATTTACTTTTATAATTTCATCTTTTACAAACAAACTTGTTTTAGCAAAATCTGCAATATACACTACATATACTTGTGATTTGACTATTTCAATTTTTTTATTTAATGAAGTATAAGAAACTTTAATAGCACTATCTAAAGAGGTATTAAAAGACATTTTCTCTCTAAAATTATAATCTTTTTCTTCTTCATTTTCTAAAGTAATCTCTTCTATTTTATTAAGTTTATAACTAGGAATAATATATGATAATAAATAAGTTAATACTGTTCCATTTAATTCCTTTACATAAGCAGCATTAAAACTTCCATCTCCATCATATTCATTTTCTACATCTATTTTCTTATCCATATTAATAATACCTCCTCCTACTGTTATGGTATAATTAACAGGAATTATTAATATAATTGCTACTATAATTGGCAAAAAAAATGATATAACTTCTTTAGGATTTTTAAAAAAAGTTATTAATTTTTGTTTTATTTTTTGTATCATATTTTTTTCTCCTTTAATATAATTATAACAAAGGATTCTAGTTTATGAAAAAAAAGTTATTAAAATTTATTCTTTTTATATTTATTAGTTTTATTTTTATAAATGTTTTTCTTAATTCTAAAGCTACAACTAATTCTATAGCTTTTAGTATTAATTTATTTATAAAAAATATTTTTCCATCTTTATTCCCAATGTTTATACTATCTTCTATTTTAATTTCTTTAAAAGTTCCAGAATTTTTAAGCAATTGTTTTGCTAAAATATGTAATAAATTATTTAACATAAAGGGAATTGCAGCATTTGTATTTTTTATGAGTATGTTAACAGGTTTCCCAAGTAATGCAAAATATATTAAAGATTTAATAAATAAAAAATTAATTACAGAAAGTGAAGCAGAGCATATTTTGTTATTCACTTTTTCTGCTAATCCTTTATTTATAATAAATACTATAGGAATAATGTTTTTAAATAATATAAAGTATGGTTTTTTTATTTTAATAAGTCAAATATTAGGTAATATTATTGTAGGCATTTTATTTAGAAATTTATATATTACAAATAATAATCCAAATAATATTTATATTAATAATAAAATAAATAATACCAATATTGTAAAAGATTTTTTAAAAAGTATTAATAATACTTTAATCACTCTTTTAAATATTTTTGGCATTATTACTTGTTTTATTATATTAATAAATTTTATTACAATAGATATAAATCCAATAGTAAATAGCATTTTTAAAGGAATGATAGAAATGACTACGGGATTAAAATATTTATCTTTAACTACAATTTCAATAGAATTAAAAGTATATATAGCAACTCTTTTAATATGTTTTGGGGGTATTTCAATACATATGCAAATATTTAATATATTAGATGATATAAAAATAAAATATTATCCATTCTTATTATCTAGAATACTTCATAGTGCAATTAGTATTTTTATAGTTTATTTAATTATAAACTTATTGGATAAATAATTTTTATACCATAATCTACTTTATTTTCTTCTGATACACCCATTTCATAATAAGGAATTGATATAGTTAAAAATTTCTCATCAATATTTATTGTAGAATTTTCCATTTTAATAAAATCTTTTTGAGGAATATCATAAATTATTCCATCATATGTAATTGTTTTTTGATTAATATTAATTATTAAAGTTGTAGAAGAATTATCCTTAAAATAAATATCGCATGAAATACCTGTAGTACAATTTTCTACTTTATCGTAACCCTTTTCAATTAAATCTTGATTTATTTCTTTTGTCATAGTAGTTTTAAATTCTAATAATTCTTTTTTCATTGAAATTGAAGATGATTCCTTTTTCAAAGTTAAAACAACATTCATCATTCCAAATACTATAATCATTAAAATAACAAACACTATAATAAATTCAACAACTGATAAGCCTTTATTATTTAGTTTCATATATTCCTCCTAAAAACATGACCAAGTTTTATTATTATTATCACATATTTTAGCATAAAATTGATCTGTTGCATAACCTGTTTTAGTTTTTATTATTATACGATATACTTCTCCCAAATCACTATTACTTACTATTGAAAGTGACTCTATATAATTTAGAAAAGAAGTTGTACAACTTGTACAATTTTTTATTTTTTCATCAGAAGGAGAATAGTTTGTTAAAATTACTTCGGAAATTTTATATTTAGTAATTAAATCACTACAAGTAAAACTTCCATAACTAAAAGTGCTAGTACATATATCTTTAGAAACAATAGAATAATATCCATTACTACCAATTGTTCCTATAATAGTACTTGCAGTACTTAAATTTGCATCAAAATATTTTAATAAAAACACTTTAAAATAATACTCAGCATATAAACTATCTACATCATTATACTCAATTCTTTTTTCATACTCTCCAACAGTAGGATAAAAATTAATAAAAATTGCAGTAAAAACAACTAAAATCACTACTGTTACTGATAAAAGTTCTGCTAACATAAAACCATTATTATTAATTTTTTTCAAAATATTCACCTTCTATTATTGATTATCGTTCATAAATATTATATAATAAAAAATAGATAAATACTAGAATTAATTTTACGAATGATAAAGAGAAAAGAATAAAGAGGAAAGATATGAGAAAATTTGATTTTACAACCACTCCAATAGTTGATATTGTAAATAGTATTATTATTGATGGTGTCACTCAAAATGCTAGTGACATTCATTTTGATCCTGCCGAAAATTATTTAAAAATTAGGATTAGAATTGATGGTGATCTTAGAGATTATGCTATTGTAGAAAACAAATATAAAAGAAATTTAATTACTAGAGTTAAACTTTTAGCAGGCATGAATATTACTGAAAGTAGACTTCCCCAAGATGGTGCCATAAAAAGTAATATTAATGGTAAAGATTTGGATTTACGTGTTGCTGCTTTACCTACTAGTTTTGGAGAAAAAGTTGTTGTTCGTATTCTTGATTATTCTATGAGTTTTGAAGGTATTGAAGCTTTAGGATTTACTAAAGAAAATTCTGAAATAATATTACAAATGTTAGCTAATCCTAATGGTATTATTTTAGTAACTGGTGCTACCGGTAGTGGTAAATCTACTACAGTTTATTCAATGCTACAAAGGCTAAACAAAGAAGGAACAAATATTATTACTGTTGAAGATCCAGTAGAAATGAATATTGAAGGAATTAATCAAGTTCAAGTTAATTCTGAAATTGGGTTAGATTTTGCCACAGTATTAAGGTCTATCTTAAGAGAAGATCCTAACATCATTTTAATTGGTGAAATAAGAGATAGTGAAACAGCTAAAATTGCTATTCGTGCTTCTATTACAGGCCATTTAGTTTTATCAACAATACATACCAATAATTCCTTAACCACTATTGAAAGACTTTTAGATATGGATGTAGAGAGATATTTATTATCTTCTTCATTAAAAGGAATTGTTTCTCAAAATTTAGCAAAAAAATTATGCCCAGATTGTAAAAAACAAAGACCAACTACTGATGTAGAAAAAAGAATTTTTGATAAGGCTCTACATTTAAAAGTTGATTATATAGATGAACCAGTTGGTTGTCCAAAATGTAGAGGTGGATTTAAAGGAAGAATTGCCTTGCAAGAAGTATTATTAATAAATGATGAAATAAGAGATGCAATAAATGAAGGATTAACAAGAGAAAAACTTCGTGAAATGATTTATAAAAAAGGAGTAAAAACATTATTTCAAGATGGTCTTTTAAAAGTATTAAATGGTATAACTACTATAGAAGAAGTATTTAGACTTGTTGATGTAAGTGATGATGTTGATAATATATATCAAAATGATAAAAAGGAAATAGAAAAGAAAATTGAAGAGAAAATAATTAATGAACCTACAATAAAAAGTAGTTCTCCTACTCTTTTAAATGTTTATAAACCACAAGAAAATAATATATTAAACAATCAACAAATGCCTATCAATGTTGATAATAGCATTCCTATAAATCAACAATCTACTATAACAAATGCTGCTTCTACAAATAATGATGAATTTATTGATCAAATAGTAAATACCCCAGTTAATCAACAACAAATAAATGAACAAATAGCTTCTACCAATAATAATATAGTTAATAAAACAAATGATGATACCATAAATAATCAACAAACTACAGGAAATTATACTGATGATTTAATTAATTTAATTAATCAAGGATTTTTTGAATAATGAAAGAATGAAAATATATGCATTCGAGAGTGTAAAAAATTCTGTGTAAATGGTCTAACCATGATATAGGAAGCAACTA
>CAZRBE010000045.1:2470-6827 GCA_964598285.1 uncultured Mycoplasma sp. | reverse complement strand
AGAAGTTTCTTGGAATAGAGGAAATTGGGATTTGATGGAAGAAATTTTTGGACATTCAGTAGATATTGATAAAGCTAAACCTACTAATTCAGAATTTATTGTTACCATAGCGGATAAATTGAGGTTAGAATTTAGAAAGGTTCCAGTTTAAAAAAAGATAGAAATATCTTTTTTGTTTGTATTGACTTCTTTTTTTTCTAGTTTTATACTAATAGTGTAGAAAATTGTGGGGAGGATACAAATTATGGAACGAAAAATAACTCTAGAATTATTAAAATGGAAAGTAGACAAAGCAAAAAAGCCAATTTTGTTGTATGGTATACCTGGTTGTGGTAAAACTTATACAGTGTTAAATTTTGGAGAATTAGAATATAAAAATATTGTTTATTTTGATTGCACATTTAATCTTGAATTGAGATATGTCTTAGAAAAAAATACAACTTTAGAAAAATTGATAAGGGGATTATCTGCAATATCTTTAGAAACTATATTTCAGGAAGAAACTTTAATTGTTTTTGATAACGTAAATGAAAAAGTAATGAAAGTAATTAAAACTCTTTTTAATAATGTTAATGCTTATCATATAATTGCAATTACTAATTCGGAGGATTTTCTTAACAACAATAAAAGTAATGAGATAATTATAAAAAAAATGGGATTAGTAACCTTTCCAGAATATTTAAAGTTTATAGGGAAAGAACAATTAATTGATTTTATAAATGATTCATTCAAAACAGACAAACCTATGCCTTTTCATGCTTTAGCATTTGAAACATTTAATGAATTTGTATTAACTGGGGGGTATCCTGAAACTATTATTCAATTTAAAAATGATGAAAATTATAATTTACTTAGTTCTTACCACGAAAAAAACATTAAATTAATAAAAAATAAATTTTTTGATTTAGATAATCTTATTGATATAAAAAGATGTAATGAAATTATTGATAATATTTCTTTTCAACTGTTAAAAGAAAATAAAAAATTTGTTTATGGATTAATAAAACCAGGTGGAAGAGCTAAGGAATATTCTTCTTCAATAGATTTTATGTGTAAAAATGATTTATTAATAAAGAGCAATAAAGTTGATAAAATAGTTTCTCCTCTTAGTAAAATAAAAGATATGGATAGTTTTAAATTATATTTTAATGATTCTGGATTTCTCTATAAAAAAATGAATGTCAGTACAAATAGATTATTGACTAATGATAAATTACTTGAAGTATTATATGAAAATAATGTTGTTGCTACATTATCACAAAATGGTTTTAATATTTATTATTATCATTCTGAAGGAAAATGTGAACTTGATTTGGTTATTCAAACACGAACTGGGAAGGTTATACCAATTGAGCTTTTACATAATGAGCATAGTGTTAAATCAAAAAGTTTAACTATAACAATGAATAAATTTAATGTACCTTTAGCTATGAGAATTGGATATGATAATTTTAGTAAGAAAAAAAATATTAAATATATTCCATATTATGCAGTATTTTGCATTACAGAAAGTTTTTAGGTGTTTATGAAAAAAGTTATTTTAGCAATTCTTGATGGAGTGGGAGTTAAAGATAGTCTTTATGGGAATGCTTTTAAACAATCAAATACAAAAACAATAGATTTTTTGCTTAATAAATATCCTCATTCTTTACTAAAAGCAAGTGGAGAATCAGTTGGCTTGCCAAAAGGACAAATGGGGAATAGCGAAGTAGGACATATGACAATTGGTACAGGGAGAGTAACTTATCAACCTTTGTTGAAAATAAATTGGGCAATTAGTAATAAAGAATTTTTTAAAAATGAACAATTATTAGATGTTATGAGTCATGTTAATAAAAATGATTCAAAACTACATATTTTAGGACTTTTATCTGATGGTGGTGTCCATTCTTCAATTGATCATATTTTTTCTTTAATTAAAATGGCCAAAGAAAATGGCATAAAAAAATTATATATTCATGTTTTTTTAGATGGGAGAGATACTGCTTATAATAGTGCTCTAAAATATTTAGATGAATTAGATTTATATTTAAAAGAAATTAATTTAGGAATAATTGGAACAATTTCTGGAAGATATTATGCTATGGATCGTGAAGAATTTTATGATAGAATAAAACTTTCCTATGATGTTATTGTTAATAATTATGGTCCTTATGAACCTGATTACCGAAAACTTATTACAGAATCTTATGAAAAAGAAGAATATGATGAGTTTGTTAAGCCCACAATTATAAATAAAGGTGGAGTTATTGAAAGTGATGACGGATTAATTTTAGCTAATTTTAGACCAGATAGGGTATCAGAATTATTTGAAGCAATAACTAACCCCAATTTTGATAAATTTCAAACTAGAAAGTTAGAAAATATAAAGCTTGTTACTATGACCGATGTAAGTGATAAAATAATCTGTAATGTTGCCTTTAAAAATGAGCTAATAACTAATACTTTAGGAGAGGTTTTAGATCAGAACAATTATAAAACTTTACGTATTGCGGAAGTTAGTAAATTTCCTCACGTTACTCATTTTTTTGATGGTGATAGAGATTTAAATTTAAATAATACAACTAAAATTAAAATTCCTAAAAAAGATGTTGCAACATATGATTTATATCCTAAAATGAGTGCTGAAGAAGTAACAAAAAAAATAGTTGGGCAAATAAAAAATTATGATTTCATTATTGTAAATTACGCTAATGGAGATATGGTAGGGCATACAGGTAATTTTAAAGCTGCTACAGAGGCAATGGAAGAAATAGACCATTCTATAAAAAAATTATATAATTTATCACTTGCTAATAATTTTTTATTAATAATTACAGCTGATCATGGAAATTTAGAAGAAATGCTCGATGAACATGGACAAATTTTAACTACTCATACTACTAATCCAGTTTACTTTATTGTTTGCGATGAACATTATAATGTTAAAAATGGAAGTCTTAGTAATATTGCACCATCCATATTAAGTATATTAAATTTACCAATTCCAAAAGAAATGGATAAAAATATAATAATTGAAGAAATTTTATAATATTTAACAAAATGATTACCTACGGGCAATCATTTTTATATATTAAAGGACTAAATTGACTTTTAACGCAGTTAGTGCTATAATATTAACGTTTTGGTTGGGAGGTGTAAAATCATGATTAATAATACTAATGACAAAAAAGATGTTGAAAAATTAGAACAAGAATTCATAATTAAACTTAAAGATGATCAAATTGCTATGAAATTAATGCAATTACTTTCTAAAGTAACTGTTATTGATAATACTATAAAAAATTCTGATATTGATAAGTTAAATTTAGAAGATGATCTAAGAGATTTGTTTGAATATTACATTGGAGAAAAAGGATTAACTATTGATGATGATGAAATTTATTATGATGAAAACTTTTATAATGTAAAAGATGAAGATTCATTAATTACATATATGAAAGAAATTGGTAAAATTCCTATGTTAACTGCTAATGAAGAATATTTAATTTCTACTAAATATATGGAAACAAAAGACAAAAAGTTTAAAGATAAGTTAGTAGAATCCAATTTACGCTTAGTTGTTTCAATTGCTAAAAGATATAAAGGGCAAGGATTAGATTTTATTGATTTAATACAAGAAGGAAATATAGGATTAATGAAAGCAGTAGATAAATTTGATCCCACTAAAGGATTTAAATTTTCAACATATGCAACTTGGTGGATTAAACAATCTGTATTAAGGGGTATTGCAGATAAATCAAGAATTATTAGAGTTCCTGTTCATCTTTTTGAAAAAGCAAATAAAATAAAAAAAATAAATAATGACTTTTGTAATACTAATGGTAGAATGATGACAACTGAAGAGTTAAAAAAAGCAATTAATGAAGCTAATATATCAGAAGACAATTTTGATGAAGTAATGATAGCTTTTCAAGACACTATTTATTTGGAAACTCCAATAGGAGAGGACGATACATCATGTTTATTAGATGTTATAGAAGATGAAGATACTAACGTAGAAGAACATGCAGAAAATTCGTTGCTTTCTAATATTATTGAAGAGGTTTTAGAAACTTTAACTCCAAAAGAAGCTGAAATTTTAAAGTGTAGACTTGGCTTCCCACCTTATAATAAAATACATACTTTAGATGAAACGGCAAAAATTTTAGGGTTAAATATTACTAGAGAAAGAATAAGACAAATTGAAGCTAAAGCCTTTAGAAGACTAAGACATCCAAGTCGTAGTAGAAAATTAAAAGATTTTGTTGAAAATGATTAATAATAAAACACCAAAACAATAAAAAATATATGAAAAAGGAGCCTTATATTTATGGTAGAAGAAGAAAGTAAACAAGAATTTAGTGAGAGTTTAGAT
>CAZRBE010000045.1:0-2460 GCA_964598285.1 uncultured Mycoplasma sp. | reverse complement strand
AACAGGCTGGTAAATTTACTAGCCTTGCGACTGGAATAAATAATATGAATACATTATATGAATTAGTTACTTGTGTTAAATGTTTAAAAGAGATAGAAAAAATAGATTTATTCCCGAATGATTTGTGTTTAGATTGTTATGAGAAAACAGAAGAAAGTAAACAAGAATTTAGTGAGAGTTTAGATAATGTATTAAAACAATTTGAAGAATTTTGCGATGAAGATGAAATAGCTGAATTAAGAGAAAGTATTAATAACTGTTTAGAGGATGGTATTAGTCATAAATCACTTTTATTTATGTTGTATAATGTATCAAAAACAGAAGCATTTATCAAAGCAAAAAAAATTGGTATTCCAGTATCAGAAATATTTAATAATGTTGCAGTATATGCGGGAAATTATGAAGAAGAAAATAGTAATGTACCAACTGCTACTATTCAATCAATAGCTGAAGAATATGATGGAATTGTTAAAGAATTTAATGATGAATTATATAATGAAGAAGAATCAGATACACCAATTATTAGAAGGAAATAGATAAGTTAAAAACAGATTGTTTAATAATAATCTGTTTTATTTTTTATTAATTTTAGTAATTATTATTGTTTTTTAATACATATAAAAAGTTATATATATAAAAATATTGACTTATTTTAACAAAAGTAGTATAATATTACTGCTTTCGTAAAGGGGGGTAAATATTATGGAAATAGTTGATAATACAAATGTTTCAAGAAGTGATGAAATGTTAGAAAACAAAGTTAATTATATTATTAATAATACAAAAATTACTGATAGGTTCGAAAAACTTTTATCAAAAATTAAAATTTCAAATGATACTATAAATACTTCTGATATTGATAAATTAGGTTTAGATGAAGATACAAGAGAATTATTTGAATATTATATTGGAGAAAAAGGCTTGATTATTAGTAATAAAGAGTTAGAAAATGAGCAAATTTTTAATGATGTTTCAGATGATTTAATATCTACTTATATTAGTGAAATGTGTAAAATACCTATATTAACACCAGATGAAGAACGTGAAGTAACATCAGAATATAAAAAAACAGGAGATTTAAATCTTAAAAACAAAATGATAGAATCAAATCTTCGTTTAGTTGTTTCAATAGCCAAAAGATATCAAGGGCAAGGATTAGACCTTATTGATTTAATACAAGAAGGTAATATTGGATTAATGAAATCAGTAGATAAATTTGATTCTACTAAAGGATTTAGATTTTCAACGTATGCCACATTTTGGATTAAACAAACTATATTAAGAGCTATTGCAGAGCAATCTAGAACAATTAGAGTTTCTAATAATATATTTCAAAAAATACAAAAACTAACATTAATTGAAAATGAAAACGTTGATTTTGATAAGTCTATGAGTGATCAAAAATTAATTAAATCTTTAAATATTAGTGAAAAAGATTTAGAAGAATTGAGAAAATTTAATACAAAAATGGTTTCTATAGATGCTCCGATTTTAGATAATGATGAATGTTGTATTGGAGATTTAATTGTAAGTGAAGAAAAATCACCTGAAGAAAAAGCTGAAGAATCGGAAATAAAAGGAATAGTTTCTGAAGCTTTTAAAAAATTAACTTTAAGAGAAGAAGAAATTGTAAAGGCAAGATTTGGATTTTATACAAATGGTAAATGTAAAACTCTTGAAGAAGTTGGGAATAAATTTAATATAACACGAGAAAGAGTAAGACAAATAGAGTGCAAATCATTAAGAAAATTAAAAATGCCATTGGTTAAATATTTTGGTAATTCTTCAAATAGATAATTATATTATTAATGAAATTAAGAACAAATATCTTAAAAATATCCTAATAGGGATATTTTTTTTGTAAAAAGATAAATAAATCATAATTTTTTCCTTGATTTTCATATATTATTGTGATATTATTGATACGTTGTGACTGCAATGATGTATGAGGTTGCTGATACACTAGGATGAGTTGTTACTATGTATCAGGTGTTTATGCTGAGCATGTCTATACTAGATATAGGCGAAAGGAGGAAGCAAGATGTCAAATGCAAAAGTTCGTGTAAGATTAAAGTCATATGATCATAGAATACTTGACAATGCAGCTTCAAAAATAGTTGAAACAGTTAAAAGATCTGGGGGAATAGTTAGTGGACCAATTCCACTTCCAACTGATATTGAAAAAATAACTATTTTACGTGCTGTACACAAGTACAAAGATTCACGTGAGCAATTTGAAACACGTACTCACAAAAGATTAATTGATATTAAAAATCCTAGTCAAGAAACTCTAGATGCTTTAAAACGTTTAGATTTACCTAGTGGTGTTGATATAAAAATTAAAAAATAATGTAGGAGGAAAAAATGAAAGGAATCTTAGGAAGAAAAAAAGGGATGACTGAAGTATTTACTACTGATGGAAAACTTATACCAGTAACTGTAATTGAAGTAGAAAATAAT
>CAZRBE010000044.1:0-6920 GCA_964598285.1 uncultured Mycoplasma sp. | reverse complement strand
CTCAGTTTTCAAAGATCATATCTTGTTGTTTCATTTACACGTTGCTTTAACATTATATCAAAGCAGATATGAAAAGTCAAGAATAAATTTAAAATTTATTTTTTTTCCTTTTCTTTTTTTGCTTAGACGTATCCTAATATAACACTACAAAATAATTATGTCAATAAAATTTTACAAAAAATTACAAAAATTTTATATCATCTAGATTTTAAATTATTCTACTCAAATATTATATTATTAATAAATAAAAAAAATAACTATTTTAAATAGTAATCTTTCTACATTCCATATATAAATTATAATATTTTTTAACATAATCAGCATTAAAAGGAAATTCTTTATATCTAACTTTATTTATTAATTTAGTAAGTTCTTTTTTTAATATAGCATCTATGTCTTTAGAATAATTCATTACTCTTTTATGATATTCATATTCTCCTCTATCAAGAACTTTAAAAGAGCCATCAGGAAATACTCTCAAATCCAAATCATAATCAATATACTTAATAGTGTCATTTTCAATAATATGTGGAGAAGCCATATCACAATAATAATAAATACCATCTTTTTTTAATTGACATATAATATGAAACCAATTTGTCTTAGAAAAAAATTCTATCGCCGGTTCTCTAGTCCTCCAAGTTCTACCATCAACTTCAGTTACCAATGTTTTATAATTACCAAAAATATTATATTCTTCTGTAGAATCCAAATATATTGCTTCATCCCAACATTTATGAACTTTGCCATCATGTTTATAACAATGAGTTTGAAATTTCTTTCCTAATTTTAAACTTTCCTTATTCATATATTAAACACCACACTTATAAATTTATTATAACACTTGAAATCCTATTTAGTAAAATTTAACTAAAGAACTTTAAATAAAAAATAAAAAGACAAAAGCAAATCTTAAATAATTCACAATAAATCTTTTTATTTCATATTATTTGTTTTTTAAAATTTCAATAGCTTTTTGAAGTTGATTATCATTTTCTTCAGTAGGATTTAAAGAATAATTATCATCTAATTTTATTTCAATTGTGGGAGTTACTCCAACTTCATTAATTTCCTTACCAGTTGATGTTAGCCATGTTTCAGTTGTTATTTTTAGCATAGTTCCATCTTCTAAATCTATTACTTGTTGTACAGTTCCTTTACCATAAGTTGTAATACCTATTAATTCAGATCCCTTAGTTTCTTTAAATGCTGAGGCTAAAATTTCTGAACCAGATGCACTTGCATTATTGATTAAAACAACTACTTTATAATTCTTATTAACATTATTAGCACCATAAATTTTAGTTATTATATTTTTTTTATTAATCTGATATATTACTTCATCTTTATCAAAAAATAAATTTAAAATATTAGTAACAGATGACAAATGTCCTCCAATATTATTTCTAACATCTATAATTAAACTATCAATTCCATTTTTTTCTAATTTTTTCAATGATTCTATAAATTGTTCATCTGTATTTAAAGCAAAAATAGAAATATAGATATATCCAATTTTTTTATTTTCAACCTCAATTACTTTACTACTTACAGAAGGAATATCTATTTTAGATGTTATCAAAGTTTTAATTAAAACTTCTGAGTCTCTTTTAACAGTAAGAATAACTTTTTGATTTTCTTTTCCTTTTATTAAAGATACTATATCAGTTAAAGAATAATCACTAACATCTTTTTCATCCACTTTAACGATTTTATCTCCAACTAAAAGTTCTGCTTTACTTGCTGGAGTATTTTCAAAAACTTCGCTTATAATTGTATCATCATTTGAATTTTTTGTAATTTTTAGGCCTAAACCATAATAAATCCCATCTGTTGTTTCATTAAATTCTTCTGTTGTTTGCAAATCATAATAATCAGAATATTTATCTTGCAAATAAGATAGCATTCCATTAATTGCAGACTCTTTTAATTTTTCTTTGTCTAAATCTTTATAATACTCAGTAATGATTGAATTATAAACAGTTTCTATTTCTCCAACTGATTTTTTATTTGATAACTTCGAAGAACTATCATTATTATAAATAAAAGCTTCACTTATAAAAACTCCAAAAACAAATGCAACTACTACAAGCAAAATAAGTTCAAGTAAATTAAAACTTTGAGAACTTAATTTTTTACTTAAAATATCTTTAATATTATTCTTCCATATTGATAATTTTTTCCCTTTTTCTTTTTTTTGAACTATTTCTTTATTTTCTATTTTTTTCACTTTAATATCACCACATTATATATGATAACATATTTTTTTATATTTTTGTAAAAAATATATATTAATGTATATCTTTATTATTTATGGATATATTATTAATAGAGAACAGTTTTAATTATTATTGTTCTCTATATAAAAGAGATATTAACGATTTTGTTAATATCTCTTTTATAAATTATTTAGCATTTCTTTAACACTATCGTAACCTTCAATATATTGTATATTCTTTTTATTTGATATTTTAATCATAGTTGTCTCTTTAATTTTTAACTCACTTGCATTTGAAGCATATGAATTACTACTTTCTGATATTACATTTTTATTCAATCCTGAATTTAAATTAACTTTATATATTTTGCTATCGGATATTTTGTCTATTATATTAACAAGATCATCTTCAAAATAAAAAACAACATAATACTCTTCTTGTGATCTTGTAAATGTTTGCCCAACGACAATATTTGAAGAATCCAACTTACTTAATCCACTATTAAGTTTATAAGAACCATTAGATATAATAGTTATAGCACATACTACAATAGCAATAATTAATATTAAATATAATATCTTTGTAAAATTGAAAATTTTATTCTTTAGGGGATATTCTTTTTTTTCTTGTTCTTTTAATTTAATAATATTTTTTTTAACTTTTTTCTCTAATTTTGACATATTGACCACCTTCATTAAAATTATATAATAAAGTTGAAAAAAAAGAAACTATTTGTTTCTATTTTTCTCCAATTGTAGCCACAACATTAATTGATTTAGCTATTTCTAAAAGTTCATTTATTGCCAATACATCAGATACAATATAGTATTCAATGCCATTACTTATCCAAGTATAAGAAGTATCAGTTAATGAACCTACAGTATCAATTAACAAATATGGTTCTCCATAACTAGGTATAATTGTAAATTCACTTTCTTTACTTACTGTTTCCTGTACTAAGATAAAAGAATTATCTCCAGAAAATGTCATTATAACACGTTGTCCAGTATCAGTATTTATTGTTTCTTTACTTGATAATGTTGTATTAACTGGCAAATATAATGGGAATAATGCATCATCAATAGTAGCACTTGTTGTAGTATCTCCTGACTCTTCTTTTTGACCTTCTTCATCTGTTATATCATTTATCATTGAATCAATTTCAAAATAATCATCTTTAAATACAGCTTTTTTATCTAATGAAGTAACTTCAAAAGAAATTCTAGATATATCATTTTTATCAACAACTTCCACATATTTTAAATTTGAATTTTTATCAAGACAAACTTTTTCAGCAATTAATTCAAGATTATTTGGATAATTAACATCTACAGTATAAATATAACAATTATCCTTTTCTTCAAATTCATACTCTTTGTCTTTCTTTAAATCAGTGGCAATAGATTGTAATAAATAACTTTGAGAATTATTATAAGGCCATTCACTTTGAAACTTAAAGCTTTTATTGAGTGATGTATTAACCACATAAACTCCACTAGTATTTCTTAAAATAATTTGTTCATAATTATTAGCCTTATTTGTTAAAACAACTTTAAAATAATCTGGTTGTTTATAACTAACTTTAACATTGTATTTATAATTATCATCATTATTATAAATATCTAAAGTACCTTCCAAATAATAACTTTTCAAATTTTCCACTTCATCTATAAACTTAGTAGCTAACTTCTCTTTATTTATTTTTCCACACCCTGTCATTAAAATGCCAATACCTATTAAAATAATTAAAAAATATTTTTTCATTTTCCACTCCTTTTTTATTTTTCAATTAATTATATTTGTTTTTTTTGGTATTATTCATGAATAAAAAAAATCTTTTGGTTTATCATAATATTATAAGGAGGATTTCATTTTGATTACATTACAAAAAGTATGTTTAGCATTTACTATAATCGGTGCTATAGTTTGGGGTTTTATAGGATTTTTTGATTTTAATTTAGTAGAAGCAGTTTTTGGAGCTGAAAATATATTTTCAAAAATAATTTATTCCATTATTGGAATTGCAGGAATAATAAATATTGGTCTTTTATTTAATAATATTGAACTAAAATAAAAAAGCTTATTTTTTGAAGCTTTTTTATTTTTTCTTAATTATTATTGTTACAGTTGTTTTTTTAGGAGTATAAGTCAACTTAACATCATCGCCAGTTGTAGTAACTTCAACTTCATGTGTTCCAATTCCTAATCCTTGTAAATTTACTGTAGCTATAACATCATCTGATGTTATAGATGATAAATTGTTTGACGTTCCTTTAACAAGTACCGAAATTGTACTATCATCTTCTGATGCTGCTTGAGCGACAAGATTACTTCCAAGATTTTTAGTTTCAATAGACACACCAGAAACTGTTTTTTCTGTAATAGTAGATAAACTAACTTTTACAACAACCGAAGAAACACTCATTTCTTTAATTCCAGATGGCTTAGATACATTTACATTAAACTCTTTATCAGTACTTAAATTATCAACATTTATCTTTACTGGAATAGATGCAATACCCGCAAGAGTATCTTCATTACCATATACTGTCACTTTAGTAGTACTCAAAGTAATACTATCAATTGCCTTTCCAAAAACAACATTACCATCAGGTATTACTTTTAATGGTACTTCTTTACTAGGTGACGTTATTTCAACAGTAGCATCTATTGTTGAAGGAACAATTTCAATATCAACTTTATCCCCTTTTTCATCATAAGCAACAAGAGGAATATCTTTCAAAGTAGTTGTTCCAACAGATGGATTAACTATATTAGTTATATCAACTAAAGCCTTTACTACAGCAACTTTTTCAAGTTTATATTCTGCACCCTTTATATATACATCATCTCTACTAAAAGAAATATCCGTAATATTATACTTAGTATTTAATTTGTTTTCATATAAAATTTCTGAAGATATATTTCTTGACTCTGTAAGCTTTTCATAAATAACTATAGCAATAGTAGAAGGGTCAAGTTTATATTCTACAGAAGAAACAGATCCATTATATTTTAAGGCAACTTCATGCGCACCAGCTTTTAAATCTCTCAAATCAACAACAACATCATCATTTGGATACTGTTTGGCTAAATACAAATCAGCTCTTCTTCCAATTAGAGTAATGTCAACTGTTTCTGGCAATCCTTCGACAACATAAGCTTCTTCGTTATATAAGGCAGTTAACTCTTCCCCATATAAAATATCTGCCGACTTATTTAACATAATATCTGTTGTATTATCAATAAATAAAAATGTTCCAAATGCCAAAATTAAAGATAATATTATTAAAAACACTTTATTGCTCAACAACCTATCAAATGGTTTATTATTTGATTGCAAAGATTTCATTATTAATAACATCAATTTACTAAGGGGAGTAATAATTAACTTATCAAATATATTGTAAACTCCTGCAAAAAATTTATATAAAGCTCGCCCTATTTTTTTTAACAATTTATAATTTCTTTTTTTAGGAGTTTTTTGTTTTATTTTACTCATGATATACATCCTCCTCATTATAATCATCTTCAAAATCTTCAACTTTTGGTCTTAATTCATCTATTAACAGAATTCTTGCATCATCAATTGTTAAATTATAATAAAGTTCTCCCTTAACTGCAATAGATATTCTTCCAGTTTCTTCTGAAACAACTACTGCAATTGCATCAGTTTCTTCTGCAATTCCTAAAGCAGCACGATGTCTTGTTCCAAGTCTTTTATTTATTTTACTACTATTAGATGTTGGGAAAACCGCACCAGCACAGCTGATTTTATTACCTTGAATTATAACACCTCCATCATGTAATGGGTTATTTGGGAAGAAAATACTTATTAAAAGTTCAGTAGACAAATCTGCATAAATATTAATAGATTTATTAATATAGTCTAATAAACTAACATCTCTTTCAATAACCATTAATGCTCCAATTTTGGCTTTTCTTAAATAATCAATAGCCTGAATAATTTGATATACTAATTTTTCTCGTTCATCAACTGTAAGTGTTTTGTGTCTACCCAAAAGCTGAGTTCTTCCAAGTTGCTCTAATATTGTTCTTATCTCAGGTTGAAAAATAATAATTAGAGCAAGTGGCCCCCACATAATTACATATTCTAATAATAAACCAACTGTAACAAGGTTTAACCAATTAGCAACAACTTTTAATATTACAATTAATATAATTCCTTTAAATAATAATGACAATTTAACATTATTTTTTATATTTTTTAATATTGTATAAAATAAAATCCAAACAATAGCTATATCTACAACTTTTCTTATTATATCAATAATAGATTCAAAACTCATAAATTAACCTCCATTTTTAATTTAAAATTAATATTTATTATACCACGTATAAATATAATTATCAAAAATCAAATATATCTATATTAGTATAATAATTATATTATAAAATTTTATAAATTGTAAGGTGTAAATTATATTTTTATAATAAAAGTTCATAAATAATTTATAAATCCTTATTTTATAACTTTTTTAAAGTCTCTTTTTTACTTAAAATATTATTAAATTTTAGCTGAAAACTAATATATAAATCAAATATTTCATTTCAAATTAATTATATTTATAAAAAAAAATAACTATTTCTAGTTAATAAGTATAATTAACAATTTTATATTTTTATTAAAATGGTGGAGAATAAGGGATTCGAACCCTTGACCCCCTGCGTGCAAGGCAG
>CAZRBE010000043.1:0-7013 GCA_964598285.1 uncultured Mycoplasma sp. | reverse complement strand
TACGCCGCCGTCTTTGTGCGACTCCCCAACCCTTCGCGGCGTCGATGATTCGCCAAGCGAGGGAGTAATCGTCGCCCATAATCTCGCCCGCTGACAACCATTTATGCGTTTCCGGCATAGGAACAGCTGCTTCGGGATCTTTGATTTGGACGAGGCTTTCGAGGACGACTCGGAAGTCGTCGCCTCCCGCAGAGGACAGGGCGCCGGGCACGTTTTCCCAGACTGCCCATCGTGGATGTGTTCCATTGGTCTTTTCCCTCATTTCTCGAATGACGCGCACAGCCTCAAAGAACAGAGACGACTGTTCTCCAGCCAATCCAGTTCTCGCGCCGGCCAGACTGAGATTTTGGCATGGTGAGCCGAATGTGATGATATCGACCGGCTCCAGTTCGCCGCCGTTTAAGCTGTGGATGTCGCCGTAATGCTTCATGTCGGGGAAGCGGACGGCGGTCACGCGGACGGGAAAAGGCTCGATCTCCGACGCCCATACGGGCTTGATGCCGGACAGTATGCCCGCCAAAGGGAAACCGCCGATGCCGTCAAAAAGGCTTCCCAGCGTCAGTTGCTTACTCATGCGTCGTCCTCCTTTCCGTCCTCGTCGGGCGTTTGCTCGTTGATTTGTTCTTCAGGCTGCTCGGCGGGCGGCGGTACGTCCATCAGCGCATTATTGATTTGTTCGAGCGCCTCCGCTTTTTGGAGCACGAACTTCACCGGGATCATGTTCCCGTTCACGAGCAGCGCGTCGCCGCCTTCCTCCTCGGATACAGGGTTCATGTTCTCAAGCTCGCGGATGTCGTTGGTCGAAAGCCAGCCGTTTTGCCGACCGATGGCGTAGCCCTCCATGCGCGACTTGTAGTCGCCCCGCATGAGTCCGTCAAGATTGAACTGGACATAGAAAGAGCCGCCGATGGGGCTTCCCGCCTTTTCCTTTTCTGAGAAGAGCGCTCGATTCATGGCCTGTTCGATGCGAACTAACCACGGTCGGATTGTGTGCATGGCGAAGGAAATCGACTGATGCTCGATATTGCTGAACGTTGCGCGCTCCAGATCGCCCACAAGATGAGGCGGTACGCGATAGATACGGCAGATCTCTGCAACCTGAAACTTCCTTGTTTCAAGAAACTGCGCCTCGTTGTTCGGCATGGAAATTCGGCTGAACTGCATGCCTTCCTCCAGAATAGCAACCTTGCCCGAGTTGGAGGAACCGCCATACGCTGCGTTCCAGCTTTCCCGTAGGCGCTTTGGGTCTTTGACGGTGTTCGGGTGCGTCAGCACGCCGGAGGGCGTTGCGCCGTTGGAGAAGAACTTACTGCCGTATTCCTCGGCGGCAAGCCCCAGACCGATGGCGTTCTTTTCCAGCGCAATAGGGCTGTAGCCCATGACCCCGTCGAAGCCGAGGCCGGGGATGTGCAGCACATCCTCCGGGCGCAGCCTTACAACCTTGCCGTCGCGGGTGCTGTAGTCATAGGTCAGTTTGCCGGAGCTATCGCGATCTACCTGCATCTGGTCGGGAAGCAGCGGATACAAGCCAATGATGTGACCGCGTCCATTGCGCACAATCTGACAGTAGGAGTTGCCCCACAGGAGCAAATGGCTGAGCATGGCTTCCCGCAGCACAAACGAGGTCATTTCCGTGTTCGGTTCGTCATGCAATATGCGATACAGCGGATGCTCGACCGCCTTTCGGCTGCCTTGACCGTCCGCCTGATACACATGCAGCGGCAGACTGGCGATGGTTTCCGCGATCACGCGCACACAGGCGTAGACTGTGGACATCTGAATCGCGGTTTTCGCTGTGACCGACTTGCCCGCCGTGGATGAGCCGAAGTAGAAGGTGGGCGCGGCGCTGATGGTATCCGTGGGCGAAGGTCGCCTGCCGGGCTTATCCCGCGCCCGGAAAAGGAAGAGAAATGGATTTTTCACATAGCACCTCCCGAAATGTGCAAAGAAAAATCGCTGAGCGTTTGCCCGCGATTACAGTCCCATGCCGGTTTTATAGTCATGACAAGGTTTACAGAGCGGCTGCCAGTTGCTTTCATCCCAAAACAAGCGCTCGTTGCCGCGATGCGGGATGATGTGATCCACGACCGTCGCGGGCGTGAGCACGCCGTTGCGCAGGCATTCCACGCACAAAGGATGCAACCGAAGGAAGCGGCGACGCGCCGCCTGCCACTTCTTATCATAGCCGCGACTGGCGGCGGTTTCTCGCGCGTACAGCGGACGATGCTTTTCGCAGTACACGTCATAGGAGAGATTCGGGCACCCCGGATGGCGGCAGGGGCGCTTGGGTTTATGCGGCATATACGCACCTCCAGTCGCGCTTTTCGTGCATATTTCATCACATAAACGTCGGATATACTGCTTTTCACAAGCAATATCGGAGCAAAATCTCGCTTTGGCGGGCGATTTCACGGTCAGATGATCAGCAGACCCCTGTCATCATAGACCGAACCGCCGCCGTTCAGGTTTTTCATCGCCCGATCCAGTCCCATGACCAGCGCGACCGCGCCATCCACCTTTTCCGTGGACTTTTGCTTGTCGATCTTCTGGTTTCCGGCAGGATCGGTACGAACATAGGCGTTGTCCATGTTCCAGCGGAGCACGGGGTGTCCGCCATGGGCAATGTTGTGCTCCAGCACCAGACGCATCAGTTCTTTTGTGGGCGGGCTCATATCCTTGAATCCCTGCCCGAAGGGTACCATGGTAAAACCGTCGTCTTCCAGAGCCTGTACCATCATGGTGGCGTTCCAGCGGTCATAGGCAATCTCGCGGATGTTATACCGCTCGCCTAACTGGATAATGAACTGTTCGATGAAGCCGTAATGTACCACGTTGCCTTCAGTGGTCTGGATGAAACTCTGCTTCTGCCACACATCGTACATCACATGATCGCGGCGGACGCGAAGCTGCAAGGTTTCCTCCGGCAGCCAAAAGAACGGAAGCACCTGATACGGCTCGCCCTCCTCGCTGGGCGGGAAGACCAGCACCAGCGTGGTCAGGTCACTCGTGGACGAAAGGTCAAGCCCCGCATAACAGGAACGACCTTCCAGCGCGTAGGCGTCGATTACACCGCCGCACTCGTCCCACTTTTCCATGGGCATCCAACGCACAGACTGCTTGACCCATTGGTTCAGACGGAGTTGCCGGAACATATTCTCATCGGCTGGCGTTTCCATGGCTTTCGCAAATGCATCGCGCACCTTGTCGATGGTGATCGTGTGTCCCAACGATGGGTTGCACTTATACCAGTTTCGTTCATCCTTCCAATCGGCATCGTCCGGCAGTCCATATACAATAGGGTAGAAACGAGGATCGCGTTTACGACCCTCCAGAATATCCAGCGCCTTTTGATGCACTTCCCAGCACACCGAATTGCGATCCGTGCCCGCTGTGGTCAGAAAAAACCAGAGCGGCTGCTTTCGCGCGTCGCCGGAGCCCTGCGTCATTACGTCATAAAGTGCGCGGGTGGGCTGGGTGTGAAGCTCGTCGAAGATGCACGCGCTGACGTTCAAACCATGCTTGGTGGCAACCTCAGAAGAAAGCACCTGATAGATGCTGCCCGTGGGCTGATATACCATGCGCTTGGTGGATGGGATCAGCTTAATCAGCTTTCTGAGCGTGGGGTTTTGCTGCACCATATCGACCGCCACGTCGAAAACGATGCCCGCCTGCTGACGGTCGGACGCGCAGGAATAAACCTCCGCTTTCCACTCGTCGTCGTTCACCAGCATATTGAGCGCCAGCGCCGCGCCCAATTCGCTGTTATGCGTTGGCACCATGGACGGTCCCGCCAGATACTGATGCGATGGGCTGTCCACTTGGATACAGCGCATCTTAACCGGGTACGGCAAAGGCTCTATACTGCGCACATAATGAAAACAGGAACGTGTTTCTTTTACACGTTCCCGCTTGCGATCATACTTGCGATTCAGTCTCGACGTCGGCTGGTCCTCGAAGGTGGTGAATCGTATGGTATACAGCGTTTCTCCCGTTGGCTTACCGAACCTTGTGGATGGCGCTTCCGTCATGGCGTTCTTTACGCCGAGGCTCCAGAGCAATTCCCGTACCGACTCCGCGAGCGCCTTGATCGTGCTGACATAGACGCTTTGCGATTTTACTGTGCTGATGCAACCGTCCGAGTCCATGAGTCCTTGCAGCAGCGCCCAGCGCTGAGCTTCAGATGCCCGAAGGTATACAGGCGGTATCACTTTATCCCGAAAGGATTCAAGCAATATGGGTTTCAGCGCCGGTATACGGAGAACGTAACTGCCGTCTCCATCCTGCTTCCATGAAGACGATATCTTATACGGGATATAGCGACGTATCACATCAAGGTCGCAAGTGCGTACCGTGAGCTCAGGTTTTGTGGAGCAACCGTTTCCAAGCCAGTATCCATATACATACGGGTCAATCTGTAAGTCGCGTTCAGACAGATGCAACGCTGGAGGAATAGGAATTCGCACTATGGATACTTTTTCATCTACCGTCCCGGCATGACGTTTCTTGTAAGCTGCGGTTTTGCGGTAGAGCGTGCCGGTTGTCCAGAGCTTTTCTCGCATTCCGTTATTAACGACCTGTACATTCCAAAGATGCCGCTCTCCGGCATCGATGAAACTCCCGTCGCGGAAAGTGATGCGGTAGCATTGCTCCGTGTCGTCGATTTCGCTCAAAGCAACCACATTGCACGGCTTGCCCTGCTCGTCAAACACCCGATCCCCGATGCGGATATCGCCCATGCTCGTCCAGCCTTCAGGCGTAGGCAGGCAAGTAGTAAGGGCGAGCTGTTTTCCATTTTTCTTGCCAATTTCGATGTATACCTGATTGAACTGACGCATATCCGGCTGCTCATCCCGAACCGTGCCAAACACATCCCGCACGATCTTCTCCTGCCACGGCAGCAGTTTGAAAGTCTTTCCGTGAAACTCGCCTTTTGTGTGCTTCAAGCATTCAATAAATTGGATCACACGGCGGGCGCGCGCTTCATCAAGCATCGTCCTTCCACCCGCCCTTCAACAGCCGCTCCATAGGATCGTCGTTCAGTTCACCGGCTTTGCCGTTGGCCGCGACGATGCGCGCGCGACAGGCGGGCGTCAGGCCGAATTCCGTAGCGAACGACTGCATGAGTTTCATGTTCTGCTGCGCGATAGACACCTGCGGTACCTGCTGTACATAGCCGGAGGGCGTTTTGAAAATGGAACCGTGCTGGGTGATGAATTCCTCAGCCTCGCGCCAGCGGGCGTAGGCTTGACAGTACCCGGAAAATGCGGTCAGGTCGGCCATGGTCAATACGCCCATTGCCTCAAGGGAGGAAGCTAAACGTTTCCATTCCTTTTTCGCTTCCGGCAGAAGCCATGTCGGACATTTTACTCCTCCGGCGGGCGGGACAGGTTCGTTCTCATTCATTGGGCGGCGTCCCTTGCCACGGTCGCCCTCCAGTGCCTTGATAGCCGTGGGCAGCGGCTTTCTGCCTTTCGTAGCCAATGGGCACACCTCCCTTCTGCGATAATCGCCGATGACTATGCTTCAAGACCGCCATGGGTATCGACCGCGTTGGCAGTGCTGACAATTGCGTCATAAGGCATCTCTTCTCCGTCACGGAGAACCTTCACACCACCCGAGCCGTATTCGGCTACATATCTCAAGCAGATCGCGCTGGCGTACTTGGGATCAAGCTCCATCGTCCGGCAAATGCGGTCGGTCTGCTCACACGCGATGAGCGTACTGCCGGAACCGCCAAACAGATCCATTACCACGCCGTTTGGCGCGGAACTGTTCTTAATGGGATACGCCAACAGCGGCACGGGCTTCATGGTCGGATGCTCCTTGCTGCGCTTTGGTTTATCAAAGTTCCAGACCGTGGTCTGTTTTCTATCGGCGAACCACTTGTGCTGACCGTTGGGCAGCCAGCCATACAGTACCGGCTCATGCTGCCACTGGTACGGCGAACGCCCCAGCACCAGCGAGTTTTTCACCCAAACGCACACGCCGCTGATGTGAAAGCCCGCTTCTTTGAAAGCACGTCTGAAATTCAAGCCTTCCGTATCCGCATGAAAGATATAGGCGCTGCCGCCCTCGGCCATATGCGCGGCCATGTTCTTGAACGCCGCCAGCAGGAACTCAAAAAATTGTGCGTCGCCCATGCTGTCGTTTTGGATGGACTTGCCGTCCTTGGATTCATACGAAACATTGTAAGGCGGGTCTGTCACAACGAGATTAGCTTTCACGTCCTCCATGAGGCGGTTCACATCCGCGTCGTTCGTGGAATCGCCGCACATCATGCGGTGCCTGCCCAGTGTCCACACGTCACCGGGTTGCACGAAGGGCGTGACCTCGTCCGGGTCGATATCGCACTCGTCATCCTTCACATCATTATCGTGTACCTGCGAGAACAGGTCGTCCACCTCGGCTGGGTCGAAACCCGTCGCGCCGAGGTCGTAACCGGATTGCTGCAGGTCGGAGAGCAAGTCCGCCAAAGCAACCGGCTCCCATTCGCCGACCGCCTTATTGAGCGCGATGTTGAGCGCCTTTTCCTCCTGCGGGTTTTCGATATGCACGACCACGCAGTCGATCTCTGTCGCGCCCTCTGCGACAAGCACCTTATAACGCTGATGACCGCCCACGATGTTGCCTGTGACCTCGTTCCAGATGACCGGATCGACATACCCGAAGGTGTTCAGGCTGCGCTTGATTTTCTCATACGCCGGATCGCCGGGCTTCAAGTCCTTTCGCGGGTTGTACTTTGCGGGCATGAGCTTGTCAACGGCGATCCGCTGAAGGTTCATCTGCGTGTTCATATGGGTTCCTCCTCGCAATAATCGGTTCTATGGAAACAGCCGCCCAGACGGACGGCTGTGATCTGCTTTTGGGGCGAACCCCCGGGCCCCCGTATTTGTCGGAAATTCACGCGAGAGGGGGCCGCGGTCGCCTCCGTGGGTCTCGCAAGGATTGAGCCCCCCTTCCCAAGCACACTTCCGCACGGCAAAGCGCGAAAGCCGAGTAGAACAGTCGGCTTT
>CAZRBE010000042.1:0-7154 GCA_964598285.1 uncultured Mycoplasma sp. | reverse complement strand
CAATAAAGAGTGCACTCTACCACTTACATTATTTCCTGATTCCATAGTTATGTTCAAAATATCATTAGGATAAAGTTTTATTATTTGTTCTATAATATTTCTCATTTGTCTAACACAAAAACAAGTAGTTGTATCTATCATACTACCTGGTTTTCCTTGTGGCCCTGGTTCTCCCTGTGGCCCTGGTTCTCCCTGTAATCCTTGTGGTCCTCTTTGCCCTCTTGGTCCAGAACAACAAACATATTTAATTTTATAATCTTCTTGTTCTTCATTTTTTTTATTACAACTCACAAATTATCCCTCCTTTAAATAACTTATGTTATATAATTTACTCAATATTTTAAATCTTTAGTTCTTTATTATGAATTTAACATATTTAAAATATTCTCTAAATTATTTTTAGTAGTTTCTTCTGTTTGCTTTAATGAATTTATAGTATTTTTTACTGAATCATTTATTTCTAATATTTTATCAAAATCATCAGTTTTCCCTAATACTTTTTGTATTTTTACTGTTTCTTTATCTATAATATTTTTTATCCCATTTTCTTTTTGTGCTATGCCATTAAGAAGTTCAATTATATTAGCAGGCACATCTTTAATTATTTTAGTTTCCATTTTATTATTTCCTCCTTTATATTATAAGTAATATTTTTTAGTATTAATAATTTAATTACTTCACTTTTTATGATATGCTGTATAGAACTTTAGCATTATAAATTCTACCTATTAAAACAAAATTATTTTTATATAAATTTTTAAATTAGTTGAAAATAATTTGTTATCATATATTAAATTATGGAGGTGGAACCAAATGACTTTTCAAGATGCAATAAATGAAATTGCTAAATCTATAACAAATGAGCAAACAGCTCTAACAGATTTAATGGAACAGGAAGCTGCTAAAATACAAAAATTTATTGATAAAAATGCAACTCCAGATGAATTATTAAAAGTAAACAATTCTGTAAAAGATTTAATTGATACTACTAATAAATTAGAAGATGTATTAAAAGATAAATTAACATTAATTACTCCATATATGCAAAGTTAATTTTATAACAAAAATAATTAGGAATTGATAGTAACATTCAATTCCTAATTTATTAAATAAACAAAATATTTAAGGTACAATCATATTACACACAAAAAACATATTTTCATAAATTATCATGAATATAATATTCTACAAGGAGGAAAATAAAATGTATATTAAAAACATTTTTAAATTACAAGATAATGATTATTCCAATGCTACACAAAAAGATAAAATGTACAATATGATAGATGGCAAAACTAATAATTTATATATATATGATAATAATAAAACTAAAATAGATACAAAAACTATGTTAAACAATTATAAATTAATAACATACAATAGCATTAATAATTTTTATGTAATGAATACAAATAATTCTGTCAATTTTAAAATAGTTAATATGAATTTTGAAGAAATTAATGATTTTATAATTATTCCTAATTTTAAAAGAAGTATAAATGATATTGCTTTTGATAAAGACAATAATAGATATTTATTAGTTGATAATTTACTTGCTTATGCCATAGATTCTAATGGTAAATTTATAAAATCTTTAATAAATACTAATGATTTTTATGAAAAAACATATGATTGTTGTTACAAATTAATTGTTCATCCCAATGACTTTAAATTTACTGCTATTGGAACAGATGGAAAATATATTTATGTAGCATATATAAAAAATGGTTCAACCTATTTAGCTAAACTATCCCAAAAAGGTAATTTAGTAGAAAATATGTTTATCGGAGATAACATTATAATCAAATCAATACTTTTCAATGATGGTTTATATTTATTAGGTAATGAAAGTACAAATAATAATTTATATGAAATAGGTACTTCCAGCGGAGGTAATATTGATCCAAAAATTCAAGAAATTATTGATAAAATTATTGTTTTATTAAATAATGTAGCAATAAATGAAGAAAAAGTTGCTAATTTAATTGATGCTGAAAGTCAAAAAATAAAAAAAATAGTTGAAACATCTGATAATTTTGAAGAAATATTAGCTATAAATAATTCAGCTAAAGAAATAATCACACTTGCTTCTGCAATAGAAAATTCCCAATATGATAATTTAGTTATAATATTAGAAAGTATAATTGAATTAGAAAAATATTTAAATTAATTTTTAAATTACAAAAACAACCATAATTAATATCTACTAATAAAGTTTATATCAGATGGTTGTTTTAATTTTTAACAATAATTAATTATTATGAAAAATATTCTCTTGTTCTAAATCAACAATACTTTGCCAATTATCAGGGAAACCCATTCTATCAAGTATTTTAATTAATGGAATAGTTTTGAGATTATATTCTAAATTATTTAAAGCAGAAGTTAACTCTAAAATAACTTGCTTTAATTCATCATGCTTTAAAAACGATTTAAAAATAATTAAAATGGAAAATATATCATTTTTACCATAAATATATTCATTATCCATAATAGGTATATTTAACATTTTATGATATTTTGTATCATCTATTACCTTACTTGTTTTATTATCATAAAGAATATCTTCATGCGCACATAAATTACGATAATTTGATAAAACTGATAAATAATCAATAAAAACATCTATATCTATATTATAGATATCAACTATTTCATATTGATCTTCTTTTTTTAATATAGAAAAAAATTCCGATATTATTCCAAACGATAATACTTTAACTAAAACCCATAATGGAATATAACCATAACTATTTTGATAATGCATTGTAGCAGAGTGAATAGATATATTTTTATGCATTTGCTTTTTCATTTTAGATAATACATCAGTAACTTGTTTTCTTTTTTCTCTACTATTATTAAAATTATTAGGATTTAAATAATCCTTTTCTTTATATCCATACTTTCTTGATAATTGATATGAAAAAATAGATTTCGTATTATTTTCTATAATTAATATGTTTTTAAAAATTATATTTCTTAATTGTCTATCAAATAAAAACAAACTGTATAATTCTTCAAAAGTAGTACCCTCGATATAAACTCTATTATCTCTTGATTTTAAAAAAGGATAACGATAACCATGTAAAAAGAAATAGTTTTCTCTAAGTAATATTTCCTTAGCATATTCTTCATTATTTATTGTTAAACCTCTTTCTCTTAAGATGTTAACTTGTTCTTCTAAGGTTTTAAAAATCTTCGTTTCCATATTGACTTCTCCTTTTATTCTATATATAGATTATACCTTTTTATAGATAAAAAGACAACAAAAAAAGATATTCATAAAAATATCTATAAATATCTTATCTCTTACTAAATTGTGGTGCACGTCTAGCTTTTTTAAGTCCTGGTTTTTTACGTTCAGTTTCTCTTGAGTCACGAGTAATCATACCATTAGATTTTAATATTTTTCTAAAGCTTTCATCTTGACTTGGATCTACTGTATCATATTCCATCAAAGCCCTAGCGATTCCTAAACGAATTGCACCTGCTTGTCCTGAAAACCCTCCACCTTGAACACTAACTATAACATCAAATTTATCTCTTGTATCTGTTAAATCTAAAGGTTGAGTTAAATCCATTATCAATACTTTAAATGGAAAATATTCATTAACATCTTTATCATTTACAATTATTTTTCCAGTACCCTTAATTAATTTAACTTTAGCTATAGCTGATTTTCTTCTACCTGTTGCATAATAAAATTCTTTTTTATCTTTCTTTGCCATAAAAATCCTCCTTATTTAACCTCTATTGTAATTGGTTTTTGAGCTGTATGTGGATGTGTTTCATCTGCATAAACAAATAATTTTTTATACATAGCATTTCCAAGTCTTCCATTAGGAAGCATACCTTTTATAGCTCTTTCTACCATTTCATTTGGATACTTTTCAATCATTTCTGATGCTTTACGAACTCTAAGTCCACCAATGTAACCAGAGTGATTATAATATAGTTTTTTATCCATTTTGTTTCCAGTAAGTTTTACTTTACTGGCATTTGTAACAATAACATAATCACCACAATCAATATGAGGAGTAAATGTTGCTTTGTTTTTTCCTCTAAGTATTGTGGCAGCTTTTGTAGCTAAACGTCCTAAAGGTATATCTGTTGCATCAATTACATACCAATTACGTTCAACTGTTTCTTTTTTTTGCATATAACTTTTCATTTCAATTCTTCCTTTCATAATCTTAATTAAATAAACTTTCCCAGAGCTTATCCAATATGGGATATATAGAAAAATGTACCAATTGAAATTATACTAAATTAGTATGTAAAAGTCAAGTAAAATAGTATAATTTAATTTGACTTAAATTGCTATATATTTTATACTTAAAATGGTATGAAAAATTATATTTAATGGAGTATTTATATGAATAGAGTAATCTTAAAATTTGGTGGAACATCATTAACTACCATTGAAAAATTAGAAAAAATCAATAAAATTATTAAGGAAACATTAGAAAAAAATGAATTTCCTATTATCGTTGTATCCGCTATTGGAAGAATGAATGATAATTATTCAACTGACACTTTAATATCTTTAGTATCTGATGATTTTAAAAATAACAATAAACAAGCTATGGATTTATTAATGAGTTGTGGAGAAACAATTAGTTCTGTAATAATGTCATCTTATTTAAGTAAAAATAATATAAAAGCAATTCCAATAACTGGTGGACAAGCTGGTATTATTACTGATAATAATTTTGGGCAAGCTAAAATTAAAAAATTTAATAATAAATATATCAATAAACTTATAAAAAACAATATTATTCCAATCGTAGGAGGATTTAATGGTGCAACTAATGAGGGATTTATAACAACATTAGGAAGAGGTGGTTCTGATACTACTGCTACTATTTTAGGATATTACTTAAAAGCAGACAGGATTGAAATATATAAAGATGTTGATGGTATAATGACTAATGATCCAGAAATAGATAAAAATGCTAAATTATTTAATCATTTAACTTATGAAGAAGCATATAATATTGCTAATAATGGTGCTAAAGTAATTCATAAAGATGCTTTAATTTATGCAAGTAAAGGAAACATTCCAATTTATATAAAAAAATTATTAGGAAATAAAAGTGGAACTTTAATATCAAAATAAAATACTTAATCAATATTTAAGTATTTTTTATTTATAATATACTTCCCATAAATATAATCCACAACTAGGAGCTCCTTTTATATTATATGATCTATCTTCTTTTTCTAATATTTCTTTAATATAATTTATATTTATTTTATAAGTGCCAATAGCTATTAAAAGACCAACTATATTTCTAATCATTTGTTTTAGAAAACCATCTCCTACGATGCTTATTGTTATAATATCATTTTCACAAGCAATAGAGGAAGTAAAGATTGTTCTAGTAAAATTAATTCTCTCATGAGAATCATTACATAAAGATTTAAAATTAATAGTTCCTTTAAATAATTGTATAGCTTCTTTCATTAATTCTATATTTAATGATTTATTGTATTGATAAATATAATTACGTTCAAAAATATTATATTCACCAATATTTATAAAGTAACGATATTCTTTTTTTATACAATCATATCTAGCATGAAAATTATTATCTACTTTAACTACATCAATAATATATATTTCTTTACTTAATCTTTTATTTAAATAAGCTTTTATTTTAAATAATTCTATATCCTTATCTAAATCAAAATGAGCTTTTTGGTGTCTTGCATGTACTCCTACATCTGTTCTACCTGAAGAATTAATAGTAACTTTCTTATTATTTAATATTGATAATTCATTTTCTATTACTCCCTGAACTGTTTTTAAACCCTTTTGTCTTTGATATCCTTTAAAACAAGATCCATCATAAGAAAAAGTTATTAAATATCTCATATAAACTCCTTAAATTATTATTTATTTTTTCTTTCTTGTATCTTATATGTTATCTTTAAAAGTTGTTTAATTGATATAAATCTTGTTAAAAATAATCCTATTTTGACATTAGATCCTGGAATAATAATAAATTTTTTGTTTTTTAGCATATTGATGATGGCATACCTAGCTACATATTTAGCGCTTAAAGCTTTAACATTAAATTTAACACCTGCTACATTATTAAAATTTGTATTAACAGGTCCTGGACATAAAATGGATATTTGTACCTTAGAATTGTTTCTCCTAAGTTCTTCATAAATAGCAGATGTAAAACTAAATACATAACTTTTTGTAGCATAATATGTACTCAT
The DNA here is from genome assembly GCA_964598285.1 of uncultured Mycoplasma sp. Lineage (GTDB taxonomy): Bacteria > Bacillota_I > Bacilli_A > RF39 > UBA660 > CAG-611. The sequence goes on along the minus strand of CAZRBE010000042.1, from coordinate 923 downwards.
CAAAGGTCCTCCTTTTAAAAGACCAGCAGAGCTTGCAACATTTAAAATATAACCTGAATTTCTTTTTGTAAAGTCTTTTAAAAACATTCTAGTTAAAATATGTACTGCTTTAATATTTACATCAATCATACTAAGTTCAGTAGGTAAATCAACTGTTTCATAATTTCCAAATAAACCAAAACCAGCATTATTAATCAATATATCAATACTTTCATTTTTTGTTAACATATAAAGATCTTTTATTTTCTTTTCATTAGCTAAATCAATAATTATAATTTGAGTCTTTGTTTTTAGTTGTTTTTGTAATTCTTCAAGTTTTTCTTTATCTCTTGCAACTAAAATTAAATCACATCCAAGTTCACTTAAATAAATAGCCATTTCTTTACCAATTCCAGATGAAGCACCAGTAATTAAAGCTTTCATATAATCAACTCCCTTAATTAAATAATTATAAGACTTATTACATTCATATTATACTATGTATACTTTAAAATGTAAATTAATGATTTATATTAATAATTTATATCTTTCTGTTGTCTAATAAAATAACAACATCCATATTGTCTTGCTAATGCAGATTTATTAATTTTTTTACCTCCATCTATTAAAGTATTTATCACTTATATCTTTTCTCATACTTATATCAACTCCCTTTATTATGAGATAATATAAGTATAGCAAAGTATAGCAAAGTATATAAAAACCTGATAAATTATCAACTTTTAACTTTGACATTTTTATCAGGTTTTATTTTAACATTTATATCAGTTAATTTATTTGACTACTGTAGGATGAGAGCTGTAGTTGTAGCCACCACCACTGCCGCCGCTGAAGTAAAACACACCAGCAGAACTACCATTGCCATAGCTGCCCCCGCGACCGAACCAAGGGTAATTAGAATTAACAAAGTTTGCGTTATCACT
>CAZRBE010000041.1:5048-7158 GCA_964598285.1 uncultured Mycoplasma sp. | reverse complement strand
TTTACCATCATTAAATCCTTCAAAATCTATAATAGCAACATTTCCTTCAACTACAGGACCATTTTCTTTAACTGCCATTTCACTATATTTTTTTAGCATGTTCTCAACTTCAACAGAAATTTCTTCTTTAGTTACCTTTACTTCTTCTTTCTTTACATTTAATCCTTTATATTTTTTAATATTTACTTCAGGCTTAGTTGTAATAGTAAATAAGAAAGTACATCCATTTTCATTTATTTCTTTTAAATCTACTTTTGGTTCAATAATTGGTTCAATATCTTTATTATTTAAAGCTTTATCATAAGCATCTGGTAATAATATATCAACAGCATCCATATATAAAGATTCTTTACCAAATTTTTTCAAATAAACTTCTTTAGGAACTTTTCCTTTTCTAAAGCCATCTAATTTTACTTCTTTTATTTTTTTATCAAAAGCTTTATCTAACCCTTTTTCAAATTCATCTTTAGAAATTTTTATTTCTACTTCAAATATATTTTTATTTTTTTCCATAATATCCTTCCTTCCATGTTTAATATTATAACTTATATATATCAAAGAAACAAGAAAAAATTAATTCTATTAAGATTTTTATCTATCATATATAAATTATTTTAATAAATTTAAATGTTCTAATAATATCTTACTACCAATAAATATCAAAATTACTCCTCCAACTATCTGTGATTTTTTTTCATATTTCAAACCAACTTTATTACCAATCTTAACTCCTATTAATGATAAAATAAAAGTAACACTCCCTATAATTAAAATTGCTAATACAATATTTGTCTTCAAAAATGCAAAAGTCATTCCAACAACTAAAGCATCAATACTAGTAGCCAGAGCTAGAATTAACATTGTTTTTATATCTATTAAGTCATTATGCTTTTCTACTTTTTTACTAAAAGCATCTTTTATCATACTAATACCAATTATAAGTAATAAAATAAATGCTATCCAATGATCTATTTTAATAATAAAATCTTCAAAAGTTGAACCTAAAATATATCCTATTAAAGGCATTATTGCTTGAAATAAACCAAAATATAAAGCTATAACTATCATTTTTTTACAATTCAACTTTTTTATAGATAATCCTTTACAAATAGATACTGCAAAAGCATCCATTGCAAGACCTATTCCAACAAATAATATTTCTATTATATTCAAAAAATAACACCCCTTATTATTTTTTATTATTTATTTCAATTAATTTATTGTAATCAACTTTACCTAATTTAGTAACTGGTAAATCTTCTAACAATTCATACTCTACAGGTTGTTCGTATTTAGCTAAAAACTTTTCAGCATATTTTTTTATATCTAAAATTAAGCTATCACTATACTCAAAATGTTTTTCTAATACTATATATGCTTTGGCAACTTGAACTTTATATGGATGTGGTATTCCAATAACTGCACAACTTTTTATAGCAGAATGAGTAGTAAGAACTTTTTCAATATAATTAGGATAAATATTATATCCTGAAGTGATAATCATTCTTTTTAATCTTGCTTCAAAACAAACAATTCCATGTTCATCTATAAAACCAATATCTCCAGTATGAAGATATATTCTTCCATCTGAATGTTTTATAAGTGTCTTATTTGTTTCTTCATTATTATTTAAATACCTCATCATAACTGTAGGTCCACTTATACATATTTCACCTGGTTCATTAACCTTTGCATCTTCAATAGTTCCTATTTTAACAATTTTATAAATTGTATCTGGAAATGGTATTCCAATTGCTTTTTCTTTGAAGTAATTTCTAGGTGTCAAACAGCTTGCTCCAGTACACTCAGTTAATCCATATCCAACTCTAATTCCCGCACTACTACCATGTTCTTTTAAATATTTGTTAATATTATTACGCAAATTTTCATTAAGTAAATCTCCACCACAAATAACATTACTAACACAATTCAAATAATGTTTATTTTTTATTTTACTATTAATTAATGCTTCATACATTGTAGGAACTCCTGCTAAAAATTGTGGTTTATATCTTTTTATTAATTTATAAAATTCTTTAGCTTTAAATTGAGGAATTAATACAATACTCATACCATTACACATAGCAGTATGTACACAAACACCAATACC
>CAZRBE010000041.1:0-5038 GCA_964598285.1 uncultured Mycoplasma sp. | reverse complement strand
AATATTGGCATAATAGTTAATATTTTATCTCCTACTTTAGCATTATTCATCTCAAAGCATTGAATACCTAAAGCATTAAAATTCAAATTACTAAGTAACACTCCTTTTGGTTCACCAGTTGTACCCCCACTATAAAGAATTACTGCACTATCATTACCATATTTTTTAACATAGGTATCTTTATGATATTTATGGCCATTTTTTATAAATTTTGTCCAACTAATAACAGAAGAACTATATTTAATAATCTGCTTTTTTTTATTAGTAAAATCATATAAAAATTGAAGATATTTTTTCATACTATAAGATATTTTAGAAACAATAACTTTTTTAACATCTGTATTGCTTACAGCCACTTTAACTTTATCAAACATCAAATCTAAACATAAAACATATTTTGCATTAGAATGTTTCATATAATATTCCATTTCTTTTTCACTAGATAATGGATGAATTAAACTTGATATTGCACCAATTTTATTTATAGCATAAAAAAGTATAACTGCTTCTGGAACATTAGGCATACAAATTAAAATAACATCTTTTTCTTTTACTCCAATTTTTTTTAATGCCTGGGCTGCTATTTTAACTTTATATTGCATCTTTTTATAATTAACTTTTTTCCCATAATAATTATATGCTGTATATAATGGATATTTTTTTGATGTATTGTAAAACATATCATATATTGAACAAGTTGGATATTCTATATGTTTAGGAATATCCCCATAATATTTGTCCCATACTCTTTTTATATCCAAAAATTTAAATGGGCTAACATAATTAATTATTTCTTTAATTTTATTAAACATTTATTTTGCCCCTTTTAAATATAATTTTTTTACTTCTTCTTCTAATTGTTTATTAGATTCTTCTAAATTTTCGTTTACCTTAAAAGGCTTACCAAATTCAATAACTAAATTATTTTTTGATTTTTTATACTCTCCTCTTATAGCAAATGGTACAATAGTAGCATTTGTTTTATATGCCATAGATACAGTACCATATTTAAAAGGCAATAAAATATCATTAGTTTTATTTCTAGTTCCTTCAGGAAATATTCCTAAAACTTCCCCTCTTTTTAATAATTCAATTGCAGAAGTTGTCGCAGAAGTATCTTTTATTTTTCTATTAACTGATATACACCCCGCTGTTTCAAAAAACCATTTTGTTTTAAAACTATCAAAATATTCTTTTTTAGCCATATAATGAATCATTCTAGAAGTAGATGGAATGACTAAACATTGATCAAATAAGTGACGATGATTACCCGCTATTATAACGGCTCCTGTTTTAGGTATTGCTTCTTTATTTATTATTGTTGGTTTATAATAAAAATTAAAAATTGGTGTTAATAAAAATTTCAATATATTAAATCCTATTATATGATTTTCTAATATATTTTTACCATAAAAGTAATTTAATAAATAAGAAATAAAAGTAAAAATTTCTAAAATAATTGTTATTATAAATATAACATTAAATAATAGATAAAAAGAATTATTGATAAATTCTGAAAGAATAAACATCCCTAATAAAATATATACAAAAAATGTTTTTATTTTACCCATAATATTAGTTTCACCATTAATAGATGATTTCCATCTTAAAATATTAATACCTGCAATTAATAATTCAAATATCAACAATATTGCTAAATTTTTATGCGAAAATATTAAAAATATAAATATACTATATAAAAAAACTTTGTCTGTTATAGCATCTAACATTGCTCCAAAATGAGAAACAGTCTTCATTTTTCTAGCAATTACACCATCAACTAAATCAGTTATTATAGCAAGAATAAAAATAATTAAAGCCCATAAATATTCTCTATAAATAATTAAAGGTATTATAGCAATTGGAGATATTAAACGTATACTAGTTAATATATTAGGAATTTGTTTTTTCATATTTTCCTCCACGAAATTTATTTTTTATTAAAAGATCTATTATCTTATTTTGCAACAATTCATTATATTTTTCTAAATTATTTGTTATTTCTAAAGAATTATCAAACTCTAATTTTAAATTTTTACTTCTAAATTTGTAATTTCCTGTTATAGAAAAAGGTATTATAATGGTATTAGTTTTAGAAGAAAATGATACTGCCCCATATTTAAATGGCATAATAATATTTTCTGTTCTATTAATTGTTCCTTCAGGAAATATAGCTACTACTTCGTTTTTATTTAATATATCAATGGTACTTTTTCTAGCAGAAAAATCTTTAATTGTTCTATCAACTGATATAACACCTAATTTTTGATAAATAAAACCTAAAGGACTATCAAATAATTCTTTCTTTCCTAAAAAATGAACACTTCTCTTTGTTGACAAAAAAATCATTAGACAATCTAAATTATTTGTATGATTACCTGCTAAAATTACAGCACCATTTTTAGGAATAACATTGCTATTAATAATTTTAGGATTATAAATTATTTTAAAGAAAAAGCATATAATATTTAACAAAATTCTATAAAACATAATACCTCCAATTATTTAATTATACCATATTGCCCAATTCTTTTTTTGCTTTTTCTATTAATTATATAAAATAATTTCAATTATAATATTATTAATTTATTTATATATGGTATTTTAGATATAACATAACTTAATATTAAACTTGTAGAAAAAATTATAATTGTTAATATAAATACTAAAATTCCAAGTGGCAATTGTATATTAAATAATCCTATATTTAAATAAAATCCTAAAACTAAACCATGAATTAAATAAACTCCAAAATATAAATTACTTAATTTATAAATAAATTTATTATTGTCATTATTATTTTTTATATTATTACGGCAAAAAACAAATAATGAACTGCTTATTATTACAATATTAGGTGATAGATAATCAAAAAACACTTCTGATGGATAATTTAAATATACTGAATATTTTATAGATAAAAAGCAAGTAAATATTAAAGAAACAAATCCTAAAATATAAATTATATTATTAGTTTTTTTATTAAACTCAAAATTATGTAAATAATAACCTAATATAAAATATAATATATATCCAGAAAATAAGATAGGATAGTGTAAAGACACATTCCAAATATTAGCAACAAGCCTATTTAAACTTGTAAAAACAAATAATAATAATATAAAATATTCTAATTGTTGTTTATTAACTTTTTTTGTTATTAATTTAAAAATAGGTACACATAAGTAAAATCCTAATATTATTACTAAAAATTTCAAATGAAATATACCTTTACCTAAAAACGTAGAAACAAAGGAATCAAGCAAAACAGGAAATGATAAAGTACCATTTTGCAGTATAGTAATATTTAATAGACTATAAATAAGATTCCAAATAATAAAAATTAGAAATATTCTTAAAATATAATGCTTAAATAAATATTTTAAATCTATAATTTTATTTTCATCTAAAAATAAAGCTCCACTTATCATTAAGTAAATAGGTACACAAAATCTACAACATGAATCAAGAATCGTTAAAATTTTAAAGTTTATACTATTAATATCTAAGGCATACCAATATTCACTAATAACATGGATTAAAACAACCGCAATAGCACTAATTATTTTTAAAACATCAAAATACCATAATCTTTTATTTTTCATAATACACTCCTTTATTATAATAATTTCTTATTTGACACTATATTTAAATTTGAATTTTAAATACTTTATATTTTTATTTATTGCTATTACTATAAATAACTAAATAAATCACCTTATTTAAAACATAGCAACACTTTCTTACATAAATAAATTATATCACGTAATAATACACCAATAAACATAAAAATTGTATTGTTATAAATATAATTTTTATGTTATGATTATAAAGGTGTATGAATGATGAGCAAAGATAGAAGAGATGGGAAATATATAAAACAAACAGATGGAGTTCACAAAATATTTCCTTACATTTATGATAAAAGAACTGAATGTGAAGTACATTCTTATAAAACTTTAGATATAACAAAATTGATGAAATATTTAGATAATTTAAATAAAGATATAAAAGATTCAAATTATAAATTCACTTTATTTCAAGCTTTAATAACAATAAGTGCTAAAACTTTATATTTAAGACCTGCTTTAAATAGGTTTGTTCAAGGAAAAAGATATTATCAAAGAAATAATGTTTCTTTAGCTTTTGTAGCGAAAAATAAATTTAGTGATGAAGCAGAAGAAAGATTAATTGTTTTAGAAACTACAAAAAATATGAATATAAAATCTATCAATAAACAAATTATTACAGAAGTAAAAAAAGTGAGATCAAATGGTACAAATAATATTGATAATATTTTGAATAGTGTTTGTATTTTACCACGTTGGTTATTAAGTATTTTTGTTAATTTAATGAAAAAACTTGATTATTATGGAAAAGTTCCTAAATCTTTAACAGAGGGAGATATAAATTTTGCATCTATATTATTAACTAATTTAGGAAGTATAAAATGTGATGCTGTATATCATCATTTAAATAATTATGGTACTAATTCTATTTTAATATCTATTGGAGTAATAAAAGAAAATAAAGGTAAAAAAACCGTTACTATTGGAATTACCTGTGATGAAAGAATCGCAGATGGATTTTATTTTGCCAAATCCTTAAAAATATTTGATTATATTTTAGATAATCCTAATCTTTTAGAAAAAGAATTAGATGAAAAAATAAGTTTAGACATTTAAACTTATTTTTATTTGGATTCTTTTAATTCTTGATTATATAATTTTTGATAATATTTATTTGTTTTTAATAAAGCATTATGTGTTCCAGAACCAACAATGCTACCATTATCTAAGACATATATTTTGTTACAATCTTTTATTGTTGATAATCTATGAGCTACAATTATTAAGGTGTAATCAGCAGAAATATCATTAATTGCTTTTTGTAATTCATTTTGAGTAATATCATCTAAAGCAGAGGTGGCTTCATCAAAAATAATAATTTTCGTCTTTTTTATTAAAGCACGTGCTATAGCAATTCTTTGTTTTGACCATCTAATAAAAACATAATATATCTGATATAAATATAACAT
>CAZRBE010000040.1:0-7171 GCA_964598285.1 uncultured Mycoplasma sp. | reverse complement strand
GACAGTAACAGATAATGCAGGAAATATAAAATCATGCAGTTACACAGTAAGTAAATTAGAAACAAAAACATTTATAGTAACATTAGTAAAAAGATCAGGAGCAGCAACAATAGGTAACAATTCTATTTCATGTACAACAACTGGAACTAATTGTACAGTAACATTGCCTACAATAACAGCTACATCAGGTTATAAAGTTAAAGGTTGGATAAAAAATGAATCTTCAACTACAGCTGATTATGCCTCAGGAGCAACTATAACTATAACAAGTGATATGACTTTATATACTCTTGTACAAAAAACAGCAGTAACAAATTACTCAGCTGGTGGTTATTCTTCAACATCAGGTTCTAGTTCAAAAGATAATGATACTTTTGATTATAATAGTTGGGATGTTAGTTGGTCATCAGAAACAGGAAATTACTCAATAAAACATGATGATGGTACAATAGTAACAGGCCAAGATTATGCTGAAACTGTTAAATATATTACAAATAAATATCGTTATCATTGCGCTGACAATGAAGAGTGGAATGAAATACAAAAACAATGTGAAAAAAAGTCAACACAATAATGAAAGTGTAAGTAATTCTGTATAAATGGTCTAACCATGATATGTGAAGCAAATAATATTGCTTCTTTTTGTTGATTAAATAATAACATAAATAATTAAATTTTCAAAGAACTTAAATTTTACTATCAAATATGATAGATGATTCAACTAGTATTAAATATCAGTTTCCATACCTCCTAGGCCATTTTTTAGTAATATTTTGAATAGCTAAATATAAATATTTCATTAATGATTCATCACTTGGAAATACAGATTTAGTTTTAGTATATTTTCTAATTGAATAAGAATAACTAAAGAATGGACAAATTACATCCCAATTATCTTCCCAATTTCTAAGAACAGTTGGATATTTATATTTCTATTTTTCTTTTGCTTTTTATAAAAAAATATTAAAGCCTTCTTTAATAGCCTTTTTCTTGTGTGTTAAAGTTATAAGTGCTATAATATGTTCAGGTGATTTTATGGATATAGATATTAATAATTTATATGTTAATGTTAAAGAAAAAGAAGTATTAAAAGATTTCTCTTTAAATATAAAAAAAGGAACAATTCATGTTATTATGGGTCCTAATGGGGCAGGAAAATCTACTTTATCTAAAGTTATTTTAGGTAGTGATTCTTATAAAGTTATAAGTGGAGATATATTATGTGATAATAAATCTATTTTAAATTTAACAACAGATGAAAGATCTAGATTAGGTATATTTTTATCATTTCAAAATCCTATTGACATTGAAGGTGTTACAAATAGTGAATTTATACGAACTGCTTTAAATACAAGAATAGAAAAGCCTATTGGATTATATGATTTTATTAAAGATATGAAGACTTCTTTTAAAGATTTAAAATTAGATGAATCTATGATGCATCGTAGTATTAATACTAATTTTTCTGGTGGAGAAAAACATAAAAATGAAATTATGCAAATGAAAATGTTAAAACCTAAATTTATTATTTTAGATGAATTAGATTCAGGTCTTGATGTGGATAGTTTAAAAATAGTATGTGAAAATGTTAATAATTATTTAAAAGAAAAAAAAGATACTAGTGTTTTAATTATTACTCATTATTTTCGTATTTTAGAGTATATAAAACCTGATTATGTACATATTTTAGTTAATGGGAAAATAGTAAAAAGTGGAGATTACACTTTAGCTAAAGATATTGACAAAAATGGTTATGAAAAATATGAAAATAAGGCTGATTTAGTGGGAGAAAATTAATTTTATGAATAAAATAGAAGTAGTCAATAATAAAATTATTTGTAATTTTCCCATAATAACAAATGATAATAATATTACTTTAAAAGATTGTAATTTAATAATTATTTATAAAAATAGTAACATGAATTTTAATTTTAATATTTTGTCAAATGTAGACCTTTTTGAATATTATTTAAATTCTAATTGTAATAATACTTATGATTTAAATAAAAATTCTAATTTTACTTTTAATAGGTTTGGTAATGATTGTAGCTTAATAACAACTATTAATATGAAAGAAAATTCTAATGTTTTTTATAAATATTCATCTATTAATTTTAAGAATAACAATTATTTAATAAATATTAATCATAATGGTCACAATACTAATAGTAAAATTATAAATTATGGAATTAATTTTACTAATTCAAAATTAGATTTTTTAATTAATAGTCATATATTAAAAAATAGTTTAAATTCATCTACTATTCAAGATAGTAAGATAATATTAATGAATGATAACAATAGTTCTATTAAACCTAATCTAATAATTGATAATAATGAAATAAATGCTAATCATTCCGCTTATTTAGGACATTTTCAAGAAGAAAAATTATTTTATTTAAAAAGTAGAGGAATAAATATGGGGGATTGTTTAAAATTACTTACAAAAGCTTTTTTAATTAGTAATATGGATATTGATTTTTCTTGTAAAAATATAATTTTGCAAGATTTGAATAAATTTTGGAGGTAAAATACATGAATAGAGAAGATTTTCCAATGTTAAAAAATAATATTATATATTTTGATAATGGTGCAACAACCTTTAAACCTGATTGTGTTATAAAAAAAATTGTAGATTATTACACCTTATATACTTCTAATGCCCATAGAGGAGATTATAATATTAGTTTAGTAGTAGATAAACAATATGAATTAACTAGAGAAAAGGTTAAAAAATTTATTAATGCTAATAGTTCATCAGAAATAATATTTACTAAAGGTACAACTGAAAGTATAAATATGATTGTTTTTGGGTTTATGAAAGAAAAATTAAAAAAAGGTGATGAAGTAATTCTTACCAAAGCAGAGCATGCATCTAATGTTATTCCATGGTTAGAATTAGAAAAAGATATAGGAATTGTTATAAAATATATTCCTTTAGATGAAGATTTAAAAATTACTTTTGATAATTTTAAGAAAGTTATTACTAAAAAAACTAAAGTAATATCTATTGCTCATATAACAAATACAATTGGAGATATAAGGCCTATAGAAGAAATAGGAGAATTTTGCAGGAACAACAATATTTATTTTGTTGTAGATGGTGCTCAAAGTGTGCCACATATTAAAACTGATGTGCAAAAAATCAATTGCGATTTTTTAGCATTTTCTGCTCATAAAATGTTAGGACCAACGGGAGTAGGGATTCTGTATGGAAAATATGACTTATTGAATCAGATGGAACCTATTAATTATGGTGGAGGAATGAATAGTTCTTTTGAATCAGATGGAGAAATAGAATTAAAAATGTTACCAACCAGACTTGAAGCAGGAACACAAAATATTGCGGGAGTAATAGGATTTGGAGCAGCAATTGATTATATAAATAAAATAGGAATAGATAAAATACATCAATATGAATTAAAATTAAAAAATTATTTGTTAACAAGATTAGAAAAAATACCAAATGTAAAAATTTATAATAAATATACTTCTTCTAGTACTGTTTTATTTAATTTAGATAAAGTATTTGCTCAAGACACATCAATTTATTTAAATAAATACAATATATGCGTTAGAGCAGGTAATCATTGTGCAAAAATATTAAAAGATGAATTAGGAATAAAAAATACTTGTAGATTATCACTTTATATGTATAATAATACTGATGAAATAGACAAATTAATTGAAGTATTAGAAAATAGTGAAAATATATTTAAGGAAGTAATATAATGGATAAAGAATTAAAAAGAGAAATAATTTTGGATAACTATAATAATCCTTTCAACAAAAAAATACCAAATGATTCTAGTTATATTAAAGTTAATACTAACAATGATAGTTGTATTGACAATTTAGATATTTATTTTAAAATAAAAAATCATAAAATAATTGATATATGTTATGATGGGGAGGCTTGTGCTATATCAACAAGTGCAACTTCTATTATGAACAGATTATTAATTGGAAAAACAAAAGAAGAAATAATTTTAATAATAGATAATTATGAAAAAATGATTAATGAAGAAAAATATAAAAAAGAATTATTAGAAGATTTAGTTGTTTATGAGGATATATATCTTCAGCCTAATCGTAAAACATGTGCTTTACTTACTGTAAAGGCTATAAAAAAAATTTTAGAAAAGATGTAAAATAATAATAATAGATTTTACATCTTTTATATTTTAATGTACAATGGTAATAAGTTAGAAGGTGAAGCTTATGAAAAAAGCATTAGTATTAAGTGGGGGTGGCGCTAAAGGATCATATCAAATAGGTGTTTGGAAAGCATTGAGAAAATTACATATGAAATTTGATATTGTAACAGGAGTATCAATTGGATCGATCAATGGAGCATTTTATGTTCAAAATCAATATTACTTAGCTAGAAGAATGTGGAAAAAAGTAAAAACAAAAGATTTTTTTGATTATGATATTGGAAATGCTTTATCAAAAGAGGAATATAAAGGGTTATTTAAAGAAATTATAACAAATGGTGGTATGTCTTTTGATAAGGCTGGAGAATTTTTAAAAAAATATATAAATGAAGATAAAATAAGAAAATCTAAAATAGATTTTGGCTTAATAACTGTATCATTAACTACTAAAAAGCCAAGAAGTTTAACTAAAGAAATGATTCCTTATGGTAAATTAACGGACTATATTTGTGCTTCGTCTATTTGTTATCCATTTGTTTCAAAAAAAGAAATAGATGGGGAATACTTTATAGATGGAGGATTTTATGATGGAATTCCTATTAATTTAGCTATTGATATGGGAGCAACAGATATTTTGGCAGTTGATTTAAATGTTTTTAGCCTTATAAAACCTCCAAAAAATAAAGATGTAAACATTGATACAATCAAATTTCATGATAATGTTCCACTTACACTTTCTTTTAATAAGAAAATGGCCATAAAAAATATGAAATTTGGTTATAATGATACAATGAAACATTTTAATAAATTAGATGGCAATATATATACATTTAAAAAGGATTCTTTAAAAAATAATTATAAAAAAATAGAAGGTATATATCTAAGTCTAATAAAAGATATATTACTTGATAAAAATAGAAAAAGTATTTTAGAAATTTTCAATATTAAAAAATTTAATAGCTTTTTTAATAATATAAAATCGAATAAGAGTATAAAAAAAGAATTAAATGAAGCTATAGAATATTTAGGTGAAGTTTTTTCTATACCAAAAGAAAAGGTATATTCTATTAGTACCTTTAATAGAATTTTATTGAAGAATATAAATGATTTAAGTTATATTAAAATAAATAAAAATTTAACTGGGAAATTTTTAATAAGTTATATATATAATAAATATACAAAAGAAAATAATATAACAAATATAAAGAAAGAGTTATATAACATTGCTTTATTATTTCCTAAAGAGTTTATGGCAGCTTTATATCTTATTTGTTTAACAAAAAAATATGATATATTGATAAAAGGTGAAGAATTATATGTTGATATATTAAAAACGTTAAATTTAAAATAAAATATTGTCAAACTTTGTCAAATCACTTGTAAAATTGGGAATAGTATTTTACTCTTATTATAGGGAGTGTGATAAATATGATTTATCCATCAATAGATAAATTATTAAACCTAGTAGATTCCAAATATCGCCTAGTGCATATTATTGCCAAGAGGAGTAAAGAAATAACAGAAAATGGTTATTTACAAAAACCAGAAATTGACTATGTTTCTAAAAAAAGTATTGGCAGAGCACTTGAAGAACTAGCTGATGGCTTGATAATTATTACAAAAAGATAAAAAGGGTAAAAAAAATAATTCGTTATTTATTAACGAATTATTTTTTAGTGTTTTTATTTATTTCAGTAGTATTTTTCCAAATCATAATGAACATTAATGAACATTCATAAAATAATCTGATTATAATTGGGCCAAATATTAAGCATGAAATAAATATTAAAAAGCTAGAAGCAATAAATGTAAATGAGAATAATATTACAAAAATAGTAGATATTAAGTAGCAAACTTTTAATATTGTTTCAACTATCATTATTTTAAATTCTAAGAAATTTTTTAACCATTGTAGTTTATTATTTAGTTTTTTCTCTTTTTTGGAATTTAAAAATAAAATATAAACTAAAATACCACCAACTACTGCAAGAACTGATGCTAAAATTACCCAAATTATTCCTCCGACAGATAAAGCAGATGTTGTTGTTGGATAGTCATACCCATAACCGTACATAAATACACACTCCTTCCTTAAATATATATTATCATCTTTTTATAAAATTTACAATTTTTTTTAAATAATTATATAAATTTACTTGCCAAACATAAATTCGCATTATATAATTATTGTAAATAAGTGAGGAAATATATGGAAATAATAAAATATAAATATTTAAATCCCAATAGATATAAAATATATATTATTGATAAAGAGTATGTTTTATATGAAAATATTATTATAAAATATAATATCTTATCAAAAAAAGATATAACAATAGAAGAAATAAATAAATATTTGAATGAAAATAGTTACTATGAATATTATTATAAAACATTAAATTTTATTAAATTTAGAATAAGAAGTAAAAAAGAAATAGAAAAATATTTAATAAAAAATAAAGTTTTAAAAGATTATGCTCAGAAAATAATTAAATCTTTAGAACAAGAAGGATACATAAATGATGAATTATTTGCTAAATGTTTTGTAATTGATTCCATTAACTTGAAAAATGATGGCCCAATTAAAATAAAAAATGAATTATTAAAACTTGGTATTGATGAAAAAATAATTAATACCCAACTTTTAACATTTACACATGATCAACAAATATTAAAAATAAAAAAATATATATCTAAAGAAGAAAAAATAAATAAAAATAAATCTTTATTTATTTTAAAACAGAAATTATTAAATAATTTGATTTATCAAGGATTTTATAAAGAAGATATATTATTATGCTTAGAAAATTTAAAAGTAGACGAGGATACTATTTATAAAAAAGAATATGATAAAATATATACAAAATTGTCAAAAAAATATGCTGGTAATGAGTTGGAAAATAAAATAAAACAAAAACTATATCAAATGGGATTATATAGGTAATAAAAAAAGAATGCATGAGTCTGTAAATAAATCTGTGTAAATGAGAAATCTTTCCATGATACAATAGAAA
>CAZRBE010000039.1:0-7715 GCA_964598285.1 uncultured Mycoplasma sp. | reverse complement strand
TTCACCAATACTATATACTGTAACTATATCAGGATATTTTTCAATAAACATACACTCTGCTCCTGTTTTTAGAGCTTCTTCTTTTTTCATTGTTTCTACTTTTACATCTATTGAATCTTGTATATATTTATTTACTAAATCTTCAACTTGTTTTACTTCTTCTTCCGTTAATTTTTTATTCCAAGAAAAATCAAATCTCATTCTTTCATCTGTTATATTACTTCCTTTTTGGTGAACTGTTGGTCCTAAAACTTTCTTTAATGCTGCATTTAACAAATGTGTTGCTGTATGATATTTTATAGCAATATCAGAATGATCTGAAAGTCCGCCTTTAAATTTACCAATAGAATTTTTTCTGGATAATTCTTGATGTGCAATAAATTTTTCTTTAAAACCAGAAACATCTACCGTAATATTTTTTTCTTTGGCTAATTCTTCAGTTAACTCAATAGGAAAACCATAAGTATCATATAATTTAAAAGCTAAATCTTTATTAAGTTTATTATTATCTATTAATTTAATAATATTAGAAAATTCTTTTAATCCCTTTTCTAAAGTTCTATTAAATTTTATTTTTTCTGTTTTTAATACTTCTAAAACTATATCTTTATTTTGTTCTAATTCATTATAGTATTTTTTATATTTACTAATTATCAATAAAGCAATTTGTTCATCAAAATTACTATTAATATCTATTCCTAATTTTTTAGCATGTCTTATAGTTCTTCTGATTAATCTTCTTAAAATATAACCTTGATCTGTATTAGAGGGTTTAATGCCTGAGGGATCAGCTGCTATAAAAACAGAAGTCCTTATGTGATCTGCGATAATTCTCATGCTTTTTTCATTTCCTATATAAGGTAATTTTGTTATATTTTCTATTTTTTCTATAACGTCTTTCCAGATTGATGACATATAATTATCATTTACATTTTCTAAAATGGTAGTAACTCTTTCTACTCCCATTCCTGTATCAACATTTTTTTTAGGTAATTCTTTTATTGTTCCATCTTCTAATCTTTCATATTGCATAAATACATTATTCCATATTTCAATATAGCGTTCATCATTTACATCAAATTTATCTGGTATTTCATCATCACTTCTAAAATAAAATATTTCTGTATCTGGTCCACATGGTCCCGTTTGTCCTGCTATCCAAAAATTATCTTTTTCTGTTTCTTTAATATAATTATTTTTTATACCTAAAGATTGCCATATTTTAATTGACTCAAGATCTTTTGGAATACTATTATTTCCTTTAAAAACTGTTACAGCAAGTTTTTCTACAGGTATGTTTAAAATTTTTGTCAAAAATTCAAATGAATAATTAATTGATTCTTTTTTAAAATAATCTCCTAAACTCCAATTGCCTAACATTTCAAAAAATGTATGATGTGATGAATCTCCAATAACATCTAAATCATTAGTTCTTATACATTTTTGATAATCGCACAATCTTGTTCCACAAGGATGTTTTTCTCCTTTTAAGTATGGTATTAAAGGTTGCATGCCTGCAGTATTAAATAATACCGAAGGATCATTTTCTGGAACAACTGGTGCACTAGGTATAAAAGTATGCCCTTTACTAACAAAATAATTAATATATATATCTTTTAAATTCATAAATTGCACTTCCTTAAATCTTCTAAAATACTTAATAATCTTACTTTATAATTATTCATTGTACTATTGTTATCTATATAATAATCAGCATACGCAATAGGACCACCTTTTTTTATATTTTCTATTTCTGCAATATCTCTTTTTGTTGCTTCTTCATAAGTTAATGGCCTGATCTCTCTGATTTTTAATCTTTCATATCTTGTTTTTTTATCACAAATAATAGCAATAACTTTTAGATCTGGTATTTCTTTTTTTAGGATGACTAATTCATCCCAAGAATATAATCCATCTAAAATAACATTACTATTTTCATAATATTTTTTTATCTTTGGCAAAAGTATTTTAGCATAAGCTCCCATACCTAATTCTTTTCTTAGTTTTTCTCTCATCATTTTTTCATTTTCTGGGTTAACTTCTAAATTTTCTTCTTTTAGTTTTTCCATAGTTACTCCACCAAAATATATATTTTTGTAACCTAATTGTTCAAGAATTTCCGCTGCTACAGATTTTCCAGCACCACACATACCTACAATAGCTATTATATTATTTTTCATAAAATACCTCTTTTAAAAAAACTTATTTAGATTATTCTATATAAGTTTTTTTATATTATTTCTTTACTTCTATATCTGATTTATTTTTAAAGTTTTTCATTATTTCATATTTTTCATCAAAATAATTAATAATAATTTTAAATCCTGCAATAATAGGAGTTGCTAAAATCATTCCTATTATACCAAAGAAATAACCAAATATCAATAATCCAATCATAATTGTAACAGGATGTAACTTCATTGTTTTTCCCATAATAACAGGTTGTAAGATAATTGAATCTATTTGTTGTATAGCAAAAGCAATTACTCCACTTAATACTCCAACCATTGGACTTATAGTAAAACCAACAATAACACAAATTGCTCCTCCAATCCAAGGACCAATATAAGGAATAATATTTGTAATACCACAAATAATTCCGAATAAAAGTGGTGTTGTAAGCCCTATTGAACTATAACCAATCGTAGATAAAATAACTACTACTAAAGAAATTAAAAGTGTTCCCTGAATAAATTTTTTAAAAGCTCCATTTAACTGAGTAGCGATATTAATTATATCTTTATGGTATTTTTTAGGAACAATATCTAAAGTATGTTTAATGCCATCAAAATCTATAAGTAAATAAAATCCTACTAAAATTCCAATGAAAAATGTTCCAATACTTGATACAAAACCACTTGCAAAATTAATAATATTAGTAGGTAAAGAAGTAGTCAATTTTGAACTTAAATTTTCTATTGATTGATAAATATGTGTTTCAATAGTTGAAAAATCAATCCCAGTACTTGCAAAGTTATCAAAGACGTTACTTAACCAATTTTTTATTGATAAAAATAATGATGGAAGTGTAGTAATAAAATCATTAATTTGTGAATACAACATTGGTAGTATTAATCTAAATAATAAATACATAATCAAAATAAATAGAAAAAATACAACTATTGAACCAATAAATCTCTTAACATTTTTCTTTTGTAACCAACTGACAAGAGGATCTAAAAGCCAAGCAATTAAAAGACCAACAAAAAATGGTGTAATCACTTTAAGCAAACCTATCAAAAAAGTAAAAATATTTAATTCTTTAGCTACTAAAATACAAACTATTATAATCAAAAGAATTATTGTAGTTAACAAAACTTTAAGTATCTTTTTTGATAAACTGATTACCTCATTTAAATTTTTGTAATTTAACTTATCTTTATCATTTTTCATATAAACCATCACCATTTTGATTATATCATGTATTTTATAAAAAAAACATCATAATTTTTTAAATTAGCAAGAAAAATAAAAAATATTACTAAATTTAATAATATTTTTATTTATTGGAATTACATTCATCAGAACAACAAGAACTTTTTTTACTCACCATATTTGAAAAAGTACTTTTTAATTCTTGTCTCATTGATTTTGGCATTGCAAAATATACAGATGTTAGAGCAACAACCATACCACCAACTACACAATAAAAACTTTTTTTTATTTCATTCATAAAAATATCCTCCAACATTATTATGAATAAAAAAAATTATTTAATGCATGAATTCAAAAAATTATTAAGATTTGTTTTTCTTCCACTTTCTCTATCGTTAAAAATAGCTTTTTTTAAGGCTTCTTTTTCTCCAATTAAAATAAGTCTTTTTTTAGCTCTTGTTACTGCAGTATAAATAAGTTTTTTATATAGCATATTACTATATTTATTTAAAATAGGAATAACTACAACATCAAATTCACTTCCCTGTGATTTATGAATACTAATTGTATAACCTAACGTAATATTGCTAAAAATAGTTGGGGTAAATCTAACAATATTATCATCAAAATCAATAATTATTTCTTTTGGATAAGTATTTTTTATTTTTAATATCCTACCAATATCCCCATTAAAAATATTCTCATCAACCATATTTACAAGTTCTAATATTTTATCGTTTTCTCTATATGAAATACCATCTATTAAACAAGAATTTTTTGATACTTCTTCAAAATTTAAAATTTTTTGCATAAAACAATTTAAATCATCTATTCCATTTTCCCCTTTATATATTGGAGCTAGACAAATAAAATTATTAAAATCTAAATTCTTATATTCTAAAACATATTTTTTTAAATATTCTTTTAAATTATCACTTGAACATTCAATAAAAAGCAAATCATCAGAAACATTAAATATATCCATATCATAAATATTATTATTAATATTATAGGCTAATAAATTAATATTACTAGTTTCTGATTGACGATATAATTTATTTAATTTAATAATATCAACACAATTACTATCTACTATATCTTTTAAAACTTGTCCTGATGAAACACTTGGTAATTGATTATAATCCCCTATTAAAATAATTCTTGTATTATCTTTTAAACCTAAAAATAAATTATATAAAAGATAAGTATCAATCATACTTGATTCATCAATTATTACAAAATTAACAGTACTTTTATTATTTTCATTAATATTAAAAGTATTATCTTCTTTATTCCATTTTAAAAATCTATGAATAGTACAAGCAGAAAGCATTGTTTGTTCAGAAATTCTTTTAGCAGCTCTCCCAGTTGGTGCAAGTAATGCTAAATTATTATTTAGATCATCCATTGTATATTTATTAATATCTTGATACAGTTTACAAATAGCTTTAATTATAGTTGTTTTCCCTGTCCCTGGTCCTCCTGTTATAACCAAGAAATTATGAGATAAGGCCTCTTTTATCGCTTTTTTTTGATCAATATTATATTTTATATTAAAAAAATCTTCTAAAGAATTTATATTTTTATCACTTACTATTTCTATATTTAAAGAATTAGCTAAAGTAAATATTCTTTTAGCTATATTACTTTCAGCTTCATACATTTTATAATAAAAATACTTATCATTTAATTTAATAATTTCTTTTGTTTCAATTAAAAACTCAATAGCATCTTCTATTTTAATTTCATCAAAGATAAATAAAACTCGTTTTGTTAAATTTATAATTTCTGAAAGTGAAAAATAAGTATTACCTAAATTACGTGATCCTTCTTCTAATACATATTTTATTCCTGAAACAATTCTCCTTGTATCTAAATCCGTTATACTAAACCTATTTCTTAAACTATCAACTTTTTTAAAATTTATTTCATATATATCATCTACTATTTTATATACATTTTCATTTATTATTTCTAAAGTATTATTCTTATATTTATTATTTATTAAAAGTGAATCCTTAGTATTAAAACCAAATTTATTTAATTCTACAATAGTTTTATAACTATTTTGATATTTATTTATATTAGTTTCAATAGTTTCTTTTTGTTTTTTAGTTAATTTAGGAACTAAAAATAAATTATCAGGATTATTTAAAATTACATCTAGACAATCATTTCCTAATACTTGAACAATTTGCATTGCTTTTTTTTCACCTATCCCAGGAAATAAGTTACTAGACAAAAAATCTACAATATTGTCTTTATCATTAGGTAAAGTCATCTCATATGTATCAACTAAAAATTGTTCTCCATATTTTTGATGAGTAGTAAAATTACCATTAAAAATATACAAATCATTTTCATTTAAATCACCAAAATAGCCAGTAAAAGTAATTGTTTTATTTTTAAAATCAAGAAGCTCATCACTACTATCTTTTATCTTAAATAATCCGACAACATAACCTTTATCTGATTTAAATATATATTTTTTAAAATTTCCTTTTATATATGACATAACTCCACCTCTTTATAATTATAAAGTAACTATTTTTTTAAGTAAAGAAAAACTAGTTTTCACTAGTCATTAACTTTTTTATTTTTTCATATTCTTTTTCATCAGTTATACTAGAAACATAAACTTCTCCGTTTTCAAAACTTTCTTTTAACAAAGCTATATCATTTTCATTATCCATTGATATTACTAATGAATAATTAATGTTATTATAATTTAACTTTTTAGCTACTAAGAAATCTCTTTCATTTAAAGTAATAATATCTTCCATTATCTGCCTCTTCCTTCTTCTTTACTAACTTCACTAATATAATCAGTTACTGAAGGAATTTTTTTATCTTCAATAGCATCATCATAATATATTTTAAGTTTATCACTATTATTCTTAACAAAAATTTTATAACTTTCTTCATTAATTGGTAATCCCAATTCTTGACATTCATCAATATAACATTCATACCTAAATTGTCCATATTCAGGTATTTTAGGATTTTCAAAAAAAGATGTATCAACGATTCCAATAGTAACACCTGTAAATGCTGCCACAGATACTAAAGTAATAGCTAATTTTCTTTTAAATTTTGTTTCATTATTTTCTCTTATTTTTCTACCTATTTCTCTTTGCTTTTTTATAATTAAAGCTTTTTGGTTCTCATCAGAATGACTATTTACCATAGAACTAAATACATTATCATCTTCTATATCCATAATATTTACCCTCCATAACTATATTTATCATAACATAAATTAATTTATTTTAAAAGTAAAAGCATCAAACTAACACAAATTATCTTTAGAACATGTTACTTTTACTATTTCATTATGTTTATTTTTAAAATCTAATTTTAATTTTAAATAATTACTTGTATGTCCATAGGAATACTTTTCATCATTATTTTCAATTAAAACTGAAAGTTTTTGTCCAATAAACTTTTCTTTATAATTATTTTCTAAAGTCTTAGATAAATTTAATAATTCTTTTACTCTTTCTTTTTTAGTTTTTTGGTCTACTTGATTAGACATAGTAGCTGCAACTGTTCCATCTCTTTTAGAAAAAGGAAAAACATGAATTTTAGAAAAATTAATTTGTTTTATAAAATCCATACTTTCTTTAAAATCTGATTCGCTTTCATTAGGAAATCCTACAATAACATCTGTTGTTATAGAAATATCAGGTCTTATTTTTCTTATTTTTTCTATTGTATCTAAAAAATATTTTTTATCATATTTTCTATTCATAGCTTTTAAAATTTTTTCACTCCCACATTGTAAAGGTATGTGTAAATGATTGCAAAGAATAGGATTTTTCAAAAGTTTAAAAAATTCATCGTCTAACTCTGTTATTTCAATAGAGGATATTCTTAATCTTTGTAATTTTTTTATTTTTAAAATAGATTTTAATAAAGTAGAAAAATCAGTTCCTATATCTTTTCCATAACTACCTGTATGAATACCAGTCAAGACTATTTCTTTATAATTATTATTTACCAAATCTGTTATTTCTTCAATTACTTTGTTAAATTGTTTACTTCTAATTGGCCCTCTTACATAAGGAATAATGCAATAACTACAAAAATTACAACATCCATCTTGAATTTTTACAAAAGCTCTTGTTTTATCTTCAAAATGAGTTATTTTCATATCTTCAAAAAATACTTTTTTCATATCATATTTTTCTATATTTTCTTTTTTATTTAAAAAATATTCTTCTACCAAATCTACTATCTTTGATTTATTATAGTTTCCAATTACAATATCAATTCCTTTTATATCAACAAATTTATTACTTTCAATAAAACAACCACATACTACTAAACAAGCTTCTGGA
>CAZRBE010000038.1:0-7813 GCA_964598285.1 uncultured Mycoplasma sp. | reverse complement strand
TTTTAAATATAAAATATTTTCTCTTTCAATAGCATCAACAATACCAGAAATACTTCCAGTAGCAAGCATAGGTAAAGCCATCTTAGGCCCTATTCCTTTAACACTTATAAGCTTTAAAAATAATTCTTTTTCTTCTAATTCCTTAAATCCATATAAACTATGTTCATCTTCCCTTATTTGCTCATATAAATATATCTTATATTCTTTATTTAACCCAAAAGAATATGGATTAGCTACATTTATAAAATAACCAATATTATTATTATCAATTATTATAGCAGTAGCACATTGATCTACTACTTTTCCAAAAATATAATTATACATGTTTACTTCACCTAATTCCATTATATATAATATTTTCAATAAAGTAAACATTTTGCAAACAAATATTTGCTATTATTGTTTGTTGACAAAATAACTATTTTAATATATCATTTAGAAGTGGCAAATGGAGGGATTATTATGAGTGCTGAAGAAAGATTATATTATAGAAAGTTATTAATTAATATCTTAAATGATATAAATGAAATAGAAAGTGAATCTTGTGATAATTTTATTCCTGAAATTAAACAACTAGCATTGCTAAGTAAAAAAATTGAATATAAAAAATTAATGATAAAATTAGCTATTATTGAAAATAAAAGTAAAGGATATATAAATGAATTAGAAAATGAAGTAGTAACTGAATATAAAAAATTAATAGCTTTACAAAATGCTTTAGGGTATAACAACATACCCCCTATTACAAAAAAATTGGATTAATTGATCCAATTTTTATTTATCTATCATTTCAGAAACATCAGGAACTTTATCATTTAAAATAGCATTAATAATTTTATCTTCCTTTTCTTTTGGAACATCTTTTCCTGTTATAACACTTAATTGTTTAATAACATCTCTTAAAGTTGTTTCATTTTTCATATTATTACCTTGTAATTGTTTAGCTAAATTAACAATAGTGTTTTTATCAACATTTGTTTTTTTTTCAACTTTTTTAAAAAGATTATCACTTAATTTCATAAAAAAATCCTCCTGCAATATTATATGTAGAAAGGTTTTTTTAGTTATTCTAAATCATTCTTATTTTTAAATTCTAATCTGATAGGAGTTCCTGTAAAATCAAAATTTTCTCTTATTTTATTTTCTAAATATCTTTCATAAGAAAAGTGTACTAAGGTTTTATCATTAACATGAAAAGTAAATTTTGGTGGTTTAATTCCTGATTGATGAGAATAAGTTATCTTAAGTCTTTTCCCCTTATAACTAGGAGCAGGATTTAAATCATAAGCTTCTCTTATAACATCATTCAAAGTGCTTGTTTTAATTTCTTTTTTTATATTATCCTTAACTTTTTCTACTTCTGGCATTAATGTATGAATTCTAGATTTAGTTAGTGCTGATAAAAATACAACAGGAACATAAGTCAAAAATTGAAATTCGGTTCTTATCTTTTTCGTAAATTCTTTTATATCAGAATTTTTATTTTCTACAACATCCCATTTATTAACAGCTATTATTATGCCTTTTCCAGCATCTTTAGCATAGCCTGCAATATGTTTATCATGTTCAATTATTCCTTCTTCACGATTTATAACAAGCACACAAATATCGCTTCTTTCAATAGCTCTCATACTTCTAAGCAAACTATATTTTTCTATTTTTTCTAATATTTTGCCTTGTTTTCTAAGCCCCGCAGTGTCTATCAAAATATAGTCTTCTTTATTATATTTAAAATTAATATCAACTGCATCTCTTGTAGTTCCTGAAACTGATGATACAATTAATCTATCTTCATTAAGCAAAGCATTTACTAAACTACTTTTTCCTACATTAGGTCTTCCTATAATACATATTTTTGTAGTTTCTTCTTCTTCTTTTTCATACTTATTAAATCCTTTTACCACTCCATCTAATAAATCTAAAATACCTAAATTATGCTCCCCACTAACCTCAATATATGTATAATTTCCTAATTCATAAAAATCATAAAGATTATTTTTACTCTCTTTAGCATCTATTTTATTTATAGCAACAATTATTTCTTTATTAGATTTTCTAAGCATATCACGAACAATAAAATCATTTTTAGTAAGACCATCTTTACCATCTACCACAAATATTATTTTATCAGCTTCAATTATACCTATTTCTACTTGAGCTTTTATTTCATCATTAAATATTTCTTTAGAAATATCTATTCCCCCAGTATCAATAAGATTAAATTTATATCCATTATAATTAGCTTCTCCATATATACGATCTCTTGTAACTCCTGGAGTATCTTCTATTATAGATATTCTTTTTCCTACTAACTTATTAAAAATAGTGCTTTTTCCTACATTAGGTCGTCCTACTATACAAACAGTTGGTATTTTCATAAATATCACCTCAAATTTCTTTCCAATTATATCAAAAATATTAAATTTAGTAAAGTTAAAAAAACTAACAATAAATGTTAGTCAATAATATCCCTTTTATATAAATATATTGTAGTGCTAACAATTCCTGTTAAACTAATAATACCCATTATTAAATAAAAAGCAATATTATCACTTGTATCAGGATTAGTTAAACTATCTTTGACAATGCCATAAGTACTAAAGTGATTTGTTGTAAAAATAGCAAAAGTTTTACCATCAATTACTTTAATAGATGTATTATATTTTTCTCCAAGAGATCCATCTTCTTTTATATAATAAATATTAACATCAGTTGTTCCAGTTTCAACGGGAATCATTACTTTAACTCCTCCTGCTATTTGTTTAATATAATTATTATTAATCAATGAATATAAATCTATATCAAAAGCTTTGATAATATTTTTGCCTTTAACATCATTAGTAACATCTGAAACCCTTAAAGATGTATCAATAGGTACTTTATTATCTGTTGTACTAATTGATATCCCAGTTACTTTACTAATAGACTTAATTTCTAATTTTTTAATTTGAGTAGATGGAACAGCAACTATATATACTCCCATTTCATCTCCAGCAATTGTTAATTTATAATATGATGATGGATATAAATCACTGTCATCTCCTGTTGTTAAAGGAATTCCTAACCCCCACTCAACAGCAGATGCTAAATATTGACAAGGCATGCCAGAAGCATCTTCTACTCCACAAGCAGCAATTATATTAGCATCTGTTTCTCTTTCTAAAGTTACACTAACTGTGTCATCATTTATATATTCTTTAACTCTTTTTAAAGCTTCTTCTGCATAAGCAGTCGTTGTTTTAATAGTCGTATCAGGGACTAATAAAATTCTAGATGTCCCGTAACTAATTGATTTAGTTAAAGCAAAAACAACATTATTCTTCATAACAAATAAACTGCCAACATTACCTTCAAAACCAGGAGTTCCACCAAAACCACAAGCAACTGGGAAAAAATCAAATTCTGGATTTAGTTCAATCGTTTCCTTAATTTCTGGATATAAATTTAATATACTTTTATAATTATTTTCTAATAATTGAAATATGCTTTCCCCAAAATTAATTTTTTGGTTAATATAAGCCATATCTATATTGTAATAATCTTTAGTAAAAGTATTAGCTATACTAACTGCTTTTGCTCTTAATGTAGAATCATCATTTTCAAAAATTAAATCAAAATTAGCATTTACATTTGTCCATTCTCCAGTTGCTACATTATACCCTATAATAATTTTTACAGTATCATTATCAACCATTTGATAATATACACTATATCCTTCTGCTATCGTAGGCAAATTCACAAACTCTGCTCTGACAAATAAATCAAAAACAGCATTAAGACAATCTAAATCGTTATTATATCCTTGACTTACACAAAATTCTGAATCAATAAAATTTTCTATTGGAACACTATTTAAATTAATTTTTCTATTAGTAGAAATTTCATCAAAATATGCATCTGTTACTTCATTAGCCTTAACTTCTTGATTAAAACAAAAAATACAAGTCAACACTAATCCTAAAAATAATAACCATTTATTTTTCATAATATACATACTCCCTCTCTACTGTAATAATAACACATATTTATATTTTTTAAAAGAAATTTATAATAATTTTTATAATAATTTTAATTAATCTCATAAAAAAGCAGCTCCCTTCAGTTAGACATAATGTATATTTATTATACATTAATTTTTCCAACTTTTGGAAGCCACTTCATTTCCCTATGGTGCCTGTGGTGGGACTCGAACCCACACGATATTGCTATCACTGGATTTTGAGTCCAGCGCGTCTACCAGTTCCGCCACATAGGCATGAAAAAATTATAGCATAAATTATCTAAAAAAAACAGTTATTTATAAAATTTCATCATCTTTATATTTTGATTCATATAAGGGAACATCTTCATTCTTAGAAGTTTCATCAAATTTAGGCAACTCCTCTTTAGAAGATAAACCAAAATAATCTAAAAATCCTTGAGTTATTCCATAAAGTATAGGTCTTCCTACAGTATCTTTTTTACCTAATTCTTTTACAAAATCTTTAGCTACAAGTGATCTTATCATTTGAGCAGAGCTTACTCCTCTCATTTCTTCAACTTCAAAACGAGTAATAGGCTCATTATAAGCAATAATTGCTAAAGTTTCTAAAGCTGCTTGTGATAAATTTCTAACATCTGACAATTCATTTAATTTTTGATAATAATCTTTATACTTTTCTTTAGTAGTTAATTTATATTTTCCTCCTAATTTTTTTACTTCTAATCCTCTTTCTTCAACATCATAATCTTTTGATAAATCTGATATTAAGTCAAAAGCTTTATCTTCCTCTAATTCTAATATAGAAGAAATTTCTTCAATACTTAATCCTTCATCTCCCACTATAAACAATAGTCCTTCTAAAACTGCTTTCATTCTTAAAACACCTCGCAATATATCTTATCAAAATTATTTTCTTGAGTAATTTTTATTTCTTTATTTTTAGCCATTTCTAAAACTGATAAGAAAGTAACAACAACATAAGGTTTAGATATATTATCAAAAAGTTCAAAAAATTCTACCTTATGTTTCTCCTGTAATATCTTTTTTATTTTACTAATTCTTTCTTCTACTGAAATTTCTTTAGTGGTTATTGTTGTACTCATTGGTTCTAAATATTTTTTTCTTTCTAAATATTTAGAAAAAGCAAGTAATAAATCCTCTAATGTAACATCACTGCCAAGTTTTATATTAGATGATGAATAATCTTTTAAATTAGAAGGAGTTTTAGTCCATATTTCTTTTCTTTTTTCTTCTAAATTTTTAAATGTAGGAGTCATTTCTTTATAATTTTTATATTCTAGTAATCTATTTATCAAGTTTTCCTTAGTTTCAATATATTCTTCATCATCAGTATTATCTTCTTCACTATTTGGCAACAAACATTTTGATTTTAAATAAATAAGTTCTGAGGCCATAGTTAAATATTCAGAAGCTACAATAATATTTAAATTATCCATGCTCTGTATAAAATTTAAATATTCTTTAGTTAAAGTAACTATTTCAATATTTAAAATATCCATCTTTGATTCTTTTATTAAATGTAATAATAAATCAAGTGGTCCTTCAAAATCATCTATTTTAAATTTATAGTCCATACTTATACATTCCTTTACTACTAATTACAAATTATAATATCATTGTCTAGTATTTGTATTAGCTTTTGTTGATATATTAATAGAAGTTAAATAAGAATCATTATTTTCTGTTGGAGGAATTTCACAAGTAAGATTTATTACTCCATCTTCATCTTTTTTAATTCTTTTTAAAATATTATTTATATAATTGGAATCTCCATTTGACATTACATCAGCAAAATCAATCCATCCTGTAAATGAAGGGGTATTAACTATTTCATCTGTTGTCATACCATAATAATCTGCTGTTGCCTGTAAAACTTTTGAAACATTACCTTCTCCATTTCCTGCAAATATAGCTAATGTTATATTACCATTATATCTTCTTAATGCTTCTTGAAAATAAGCTGTTCTCACAGCAACATTAGTTTCAACATCAGAAATATTATCAGCATTAATATTTAGTGTTTCCCAAGAATTTGTTTCAAAATTATAAACATCAATATCTCCACGAGAAATCCATGGCCCTTTTTCAAGTTGAGTTAATCCAATTGAAGTTCCTCCATCAATATTAGGATTCCCTCCACTTTCTTGAGTTGCTATAGCAATCATAATATCTGGATCAACTCCATACCTATTAGCATATTTAGTAAGTATATCTCCATAATTTTCTCTTACTGTTTCTGAATAATCATCATATTCTGGTATTTCAATAGTTGTCATTGAGGTATTTTTAACTTTTTCAGTGTCTTTTTCAATTGCTGTTGAACTTATTTTACTAGCTATTTCATTATTTGCCTCTGTAATATCTTTAGTTGTTTGTGCTGATTCTGTATCAGTATTGTTTTCAACAACATATGATTTAACAATTTCATCTTGATTTTTTTGATCTGTTCCCTTTATATTGTCATTAATATTAAAATTAAAATTTTCATTTAAGTCTTTAACATTATCATTAATATTAAAATCAAAATTTTTATTAGAACTATAAGATGAAGATATAGTATTTGAATTTGTATCTAATAAAATATTTGAATTATTATTAATCATATTATTTATATGAACACCAGTCATTAATGTAATAGCAATTGCAACACCCGCAATAACTTTGTTAATAATATTACTTTTTTTTCTATTAACTTTTGTCTTTTTATTTTGTTTTATTTTTTCTATATTATTTTTTTTAAAATTTAATTTTTGTTCTAAATTTTTATTAAAAATATTATATGAACCATAATTTTTTAATATAGAATAATTACTAAATTTAAATTCCATACCTTGATAAATAAAACTAATAGTATCATTTTCATATTTCAAATTGCTTGTTTCTTGCATATTAATTCTATCTAAAATAGCTTTTGTTTCATTTTTATCATATTCTTTACTTTGATTATTACTAGTTATCTTAGTGAAAATTTGATTATTTCTCTCATAAAATTCAATCATTGGTTGTTTTTTTATAGGTTTAGAATTAGTAACTTTTTCTTTAATATTTTTATCAAAAATATTACAACAATTATACTTACTTAGTTTTGAATAACTTGCAATATTAAATTCAATTCCTTGATAAGTAAAAATAAGATTATCATTTATATGTTTTAAATTAGTTAATTCTGTCATATTAATTCTATCTAAAATAGCTTTTGTTTCATCAACATTATATTCTTTACTTTGATTATTACTAGATATTCTAGTATAAATTTGATTATTTCTTTCATATATTTGAATTGTAGCCATTATTTTTCACCAACTTCCAATTCAATCATTCTATCAACAAAATCATATTCATCATCTGTTTTTATAGGAGAAATGACTATTTTACCATTTTCTATTTTATATCTAGAACTAATAATATTTAAATCATTATCATCATCATAAGTATTATCAGTATAAACTAAATAATTTCATATGGTGTTTGTATATTATTTTCATTACTAGCAATAAATACTTCTTTCATAGGCTTCACCTCTTACTTATTATCAACAATATTATAACAAAAATATAACAAAATAAAAAGAGATTTTCTTATAATTGTAAATAAAAATTACCATATTTTACTAATGCTAACTTAGTATAATTATCAACTTTTAACTTTGACACTTATATCCCACTTATGTTTATAAATTTTTGAGACATTTTCCTAAATTATTGATAGGTTTTTTGCCAATTTTATAATATATTTACACTATACTTTACATTATTTATTACTTCATAAATTTTAACAAGTCCAAGCAAAATACATTTTGCTTGGACTTGT
>CAZRBE010000037.1:0-8231 GCA_964598285.1 uncultured Mycoplasma sp. | reverse complement strand
ACTTCCACTAGTAGGTTTTTCTAAACCACTTAATATTGATAGTAGAGTAGTTTTGCCACTGCCACTTTTACCTTTTATAGCATAACTTTTTCCTAAATAAAATTCAAAATTAACATTTTTTAGAACAAATTCATTATCTTTAGCATCATCATATTTATAACAAATATCTTTTAATTCTAATATTTTTTTCATTAACTTCTCTCCTTTAAAATAGTAAGTGGTGAAAACTTTTGAATACTTAAGACTGTAGCACTACTACTTATTACTGTAAGTAAAATACCAATTCCTAAAAGTTCTAATAATACTTTAAAACTTACTGTGGCATTAATAGAATCATATGCACTAACTTTGGCAACACCCATATTTTTCATATCAGGTTTATTAGTGGAATTATCGCTAGAATCACTATCCAAATCACTAGGAGTTTCCATATTACCACCAAAGTTTTTTTCAATATTAGATACTTTATTAGAACTTGATTCTATTTCATTAGCTAGTAAACTATTAGAAATAGGAACAGAAAGACAAGCACCAATCCCAAATCCTACTAAAAGGGATATTAGAGTAACAATTAAAAGTTCACTCATAAATTCTAAAGTAACTAACTTCTTTTTCATACCTATAGTTCTTAAAACACCAATTTCATATTTTCTTTCTCTAATATTAATCATGTTAATTATAAATAAAACAATAATTCCAATTACTAAAGTAATAATTAAAAATGTTATTGCATAGTTAGAAACATTAGAAATAGTACTAGTTGCATTTGCTACTTCTTCTTCATTAGTAGTGACACTCAAGTATTCATTTAATCCTTTTTCAGTTACTTCAGCTTCAAAATCTTCCAATACATCATTACTTGTTAAAATATAAGTTGGAGTAACATTTAATGATAAAGTACTATCATCATTGCTTATATCTTGTAAGACGTTAGTATTTGTAATAATAGTATTAGCAGAATTAGAGAATAAACTTTTCATATCAGTAGATGTATCATTTTCTTCATATATTCCTGTTATAGTTAGAGTGTAAGTTTTACTATTATTAGGGTTTATAACTTTTATAGTATCATTTACTTCTAAGTCATTTAAAGTAGCAAGTTCACTATTAATAACACAGCTATAAGAAGAAAAATCACTAGATATAGTACCATCTGTTATAGTGTAATTACCAGTTATAAATTCATTCATAGCTTCATAACTAGAATAGCCAGTTAAAGTAAAATCAGTATTAGATTCTTCTTCTTTACCACTTATATTTGGCATTTTCATATCATCTTTTTGCACGTCACTAGAAGCTTTTTCTAAATCCTCAATATTAATTCCTGTACTTAAAGTATAGTAATAGGAACTGACATAATTACTATCCCCATAATTTACAACTTCTTCTACAGTTAAATTACTAGCTTCATTAAATGAAGTTTTCATGTCTTCCCTAGATGTTTCATCATTCATATCAAAGTTTTGCATCATATTTTTTCTATTCATACTTATACTAGCAGTTAAAGGAACACTTTCTTTATATGATTTTATTAAATCATCACTAGAATTTTTAATAGCTAAAGTGACGGTAGTAGCACATGCTATAACAACAATAATAATTCCTAATAAAATATTTCTCCCTTTATTTCTTATGATAGATGTCCATGCATTTTTTAAAATATACATAAAATTCCTCCTTAAACATTATTTATTCTATTCTTTATTTATTAAGAAAAAAGATAAATTTAATTAAATTTTATTAAATTTTATTGTATAATTAATTTAGAGGGTAGTTATGAAAAAGTTGTTATTAATTATATTGAGTTTATTTATTTGTAGCAATGTATCTGCGACAAGTGGCACATTAAGAAGTAATTCTATTGTCAGTTGCGATGGAGTTACTTATGGAATTCATGGCAGTGATAATCATTATCATATCGCTATTTTAAAGGATGGTAAATATATAGCAAGTGGTGATCCTATTTATGAAAATCCTTGTCCAAATGAAAATAATTATGATAAAAAAATAATAGTTACTTTTAGTGAATGTGTTGATGGCGATACGGCTTGGTTAAATATTGACGGGGTAAAAACTAAATTTAGATTTTTAGCTATTGATACTCCTGAAACAGTTCATCCCACTAAAGATGTAGAAGTATATGGTAAAGATGCTTCTGCTTATACTTGTAATGTTTTAAAAAATGCTACTAAAATAGAAGTAGAGTATGATAGTGGTAGTTCTAAATTTGATAAATATGATAGAAATTTAGCTTGGATTTTTGTTGATGATAATTTATTACAAGAAGATTTAATAAAAATAGGTTATGCTAAAGTAGCTTATATTTATGGTGATTATAAATATACTAAAAACTTATGTTATACCCAAAGCTTTGCTATTAAAGATAAATTAGGGCTATGGAATGATACAAGTGAAGAGGGTTATTGTTCTACAATTTCCTATTCTACTTCTTCAAATATTAATAAAAAAGCTGTTGAAATAACTCCTATGAAAAAAGAAGAATTAAAAGAAAATGATAATTTATTAATATTAGTTTCTTTTATAATAGGTTCTTTATTTTTAGTGTTAACGAAAGTAATAAAAAAAAGGTAGTTTTTTAAAACTACTTCTTTTCATTAATGCTACCAAATCTTCGTTCTCTTTTATTAAATTCTATAATTGCTTTATCAAATTCTTCTTTATTAAAATCCGGGAAATATACTTTTGTAAAATAAAATTCAGCATAAGATGATTGCCACAGCATAAAATTACTTATTCTAAATTCTCCTCCAGTTCTAATTAATAAATCAATTGGAGGCAAATCATTGTATAAATATGAATTAAATAAATCTTTATTGATACTATTAATATTAATTTTTTTATCAATTACATCTTGACATAATTTTTTACAAGAATCTATTATTTCACTTTGACCACCATAATTAATACAAATATTGAATATATATTTTTTATTTTGTTCTGTTTCTTGTTCTAATTTCTTTGTTATTGTAATAATATCTTTTGGTAATGGAGTATCTTTAATACCTGAAAAAACAATTTTTACATCTTTTAAATCTTTTAATTCATAAAATTTCTTAACAAATAAATTCATAAGAAAATCAACTTCTTCTTTACTTCTATTAAAGTTTTCTGTAGAAAAAGCATAAACACTTAATATTTTTACCCCTTTTTTAAATATATATTTTGCTAATTGTTTTAAATTATTAAATCCTTTTAAATGCCCAAAACTTCTATTTTTTCCTTTTTCTTTTGCCCATCTACCATTACCATCAAGAATAATAGCAACATGATTTGGTATAGTCAAATTGTCCATAAATAATCCTTTCTATTTTAATAAGAAATATAATAATACAATAATTCCAAGAATTATTCTATAATATCCAAATATTTTAAAGTTATGTTTTTTTACAAAATTGACTAAGAATTTAATTGCTATAATAGATACAATAAATGCTACAAGCATACCAACAATTAAAATAATTAATTCATTGTTTGTAAAGGAAAAACCAAACTTTAATAGTTTCAATAAACTTGCTCCTAACATAACCGGTATTGCTAGAAAGAAAGTAAATTCAGCTGCCACAGTTCTATTTGTACCAATTAACATAGCGCCTAAAATTGTGGTTCCACTTCTAGAAGTTCCAGGTATAATTGATAATATTTGAAATAATCCAATAATAAAAGCTGTTTTATAGCTTAAATCCTTTAATTTATTTATTTTATATTCTTTATTATTTGTTTTATTTTCTATTATGATAAATAATATTCCATAAACAATTAAAGCAATTGCTACAACAACGTAGTTATAAAAGTTTTTATCAAAAAAATCATCAAATAATACTCCAATAATTCCAGCGGGAATACAAGCAATAATTATTTTCAACCATAAGTTCCAAGTATCTTTTTTTTCTTCTTTGCTTTTTTTATTACAAAAAGGATTTAATTTATTAAAATATAAGACAACAACAGCCATAATTGCACCTAATTGAATAACAACTCTAAACATTTCTATGAATTTGTCACTGACATTTAATTTTATAAATTCATCAACTAATATCATATGGCCAGTACTGCTTATAGGTAACCATTCAGTAATACCTTCAACTATTCCTATAAATATAACTTTTAAAATTTCAATAATATTCATAAATGTCCTCCTTTTTTAATTATATAATAAAAAAAAACATTTAGAAAGCATATAATTTTATTTTTTTTGTATATACTATTTTTGAGGAGGACAATTATGATATATATTTATGATATTTTACTAAATTTAAATGAAAATTTAATTGAATTTTTTGAATGGGAAGATAGTGACAATATTAAGTGTATTAATAAAATACCACTTTACAAAATAAGTAACAAAATGATGCAAGATATTGTAAATAAAAAAATAAAATTAGAAGAATCTTTCTTAGAAAAAATTAAAAACAAGTGCATTATAGAAGAAGATTATAATGAAGATTATAATTACTTAACACTTTTTACAGATGATAAAATAATTTTAGGTATTGTTTTTTTGGCAGATGGGGAAATTAAGGATATATCAAGACTTCTTTTAGATGAAGAAGAAGAAATATTACTTTTGGGTAACAGACTTCCTATGATTAATTTAAATTATAAAATAGTTGGTAATAAAAATATTTTTTCTGTTTCTTTAACTAGGAAAGAATTAACAATAAAAAAACAATTACAAGAAGAATTGTTTAACCTTTATAATTCGAATAAAATTGATAAATTGAACTATTATTATTATGAATATTTTAATTCTATAAATAATAATAAAGAGGAAGTATATAATAAATTATTAAAAACTTTAGAAAATAACTTTAATGAAAAACATTTAAAACTTTATGAAATTATCAAATTATCATATCAAAATAAATAATTAAAATATTAGTGTTTTCAATATTCTTTGGGTATTAGAAAAATTTTTTTTTGCTACTTTATTTAAAATATCTTTTCCATATCTTTCTACTAGTTCTTGTCCAATCTTATCAACTGCTGATGATGCTCCTTTGGGAAGAGGTATTTTATAAGTATCACATAATTTATCAAATTCTTTTAAGAAAATATATCTACTAATCATAGAACTTGCTGCTACTGCTAAAGATTTGTCTTCTGCTTTGGTAATAAAAGTCACATTTTTTACAATAAAAGATGAATCTTTTATATATTCATAGTATCTTTTTTCTTTAGCAAATTCATCTATTATAACATAATCTGGTTTTTCATCTAATTCATCTAATAAACTATATAAAACTTTATTATGCATTATTGCTTTTATCTTATTCATATTTGTTTCTTTATTATATTTTTCATTATATTCTTCATTAGTTAATATGGTACTTTTATATTTTACTTTTTTAATTATCTTAGGAACAATTTCTAATATTTTATCATCTGTAACTTTTTTTGAATCTTTTATACCAATTTCTTCTAGAAATTTTATATCTTCTTTCTTTACTAAAGAAGCAGTAACTACAATAGGACCAAAATAATCTCCTGTTCCTACTTCATCAGATCCTACGACATTAGCATTATAATATTTAGAATAATCTATTTCTTTAGTTAAACTTTGACCATCAACTGCTTGCCACATATTAGCATCAACATCAGCACTTATTCCTTGAAACATACATTTTCCAGATTCGTATAAAGTAATTATAGTATCTTCTTCTTCAGCTTGAAATATAGCATAAGGAGGAATTTTTTCTCTTAACATATCTTTATAATATTCAATCATTTTTTTCTTTGTTTCATCACTTACTTTTATTACAACATTCATATATATCACCATTAATTTCTTTCAAATTAAGTGTAACATTTTAAATATATTTTGTAAATTATTAAGTTAATTATGGAATATTTTTTAAATGTAAGTTATACTAATATTATAAGGAGATAGTTTTATGAGTATTGTTGATGTGTGTATTATTATCTTAATTTTAATATGTGGATTATCAGGATTAAAAAGAGGAGTATTTAAACAAGCTGTTATTACTATTGGTAGTATTTTAGTTTTTATTTTAGCATATTATTTTAAAGACTATTTAGCTAATTTTTTTAGTTATAATTTTCCATTTTTTAATTTTAAGGGAGAGTTTTCTGGGATTTCAACTATAAATATTATTATGTATCAATTACTTGCCTTTTTCATAACTTTTAGTGTTTTTTCTGCAATACTTTCAATTCTTATAAAAATAACAGGAATATTTGAAAAAATATTAAAAATGACTATAATATTAAGTATTCCTTCTAAAATATTGGGATTTTTATTAGGTTTAGTAGAGGGGTATCTTGTGGTATTTATTTTATTGTTTGTTATTAGTCAACCAGCCTTTAATTTATCTATTATTGATGATTCAAAATTTTCTCCTGTTATATTGACTACTTCTCCTGGTTTATCAAAGATTGTAAGAGGAACAGAAAATTCAATTATAGAAATATATGATTTAGGTAAAGATTATGTTATAACTAAAGATGCTTCTGAGTTTAATAAAAATTCTATTGATATTATGTTAAAAAACAAAATAATAACTAGGGAGTATGTTGAAAAATTAATATCTAAAAATAAGATCAATATTGAAAATATTGATGATATATTAAATAAATATTAAAGGAGGATTTTATGATACATTTAGAAAAAGAAAATTTAAGTGATTTAACTAAAAATGGGAAGGTTTTAGTAGATTTTTATGCAACTTGGTGTGGACCATGTCAAATGTTAGGGCAAGTATTAGAAGAAATAGATAATGATAGAGCGGATTTTGAAATTGTTAAAGTAAATGTTGACACTCATAAAGATATTGCTCAAAGTTTTGGA
Source organism: uncultured Mycoplasma sp. (assembly GCA_964598285.1). GTDB lineage: Bacteria > Bacillota_I > Bacilli_A > RF39 > UBA660 > CAG-611. Next base: position 1,405 of record CAZRBE010000037.1, on the reverse strand, counting down.
ATTATGTCTATACCTACAATTGTCTATTATAATAATGGTAAAATCATTAAACAACAATTGGGATTTGTTCCTAAAGAAGTTATATTAGATAATTTTAAAAATATGTAATTTAGGAATTTATTATGGATATATTAAAACAGTTATTTGAAGAAAAATATTTAAATTATAAGTGTTTTTCATTACTGAAAAATCTTATATATAATAATATAGATTTCAAAGAAAAATTAGTTGATGGTATAAATCAAGGTAAAATTAAAGGATTTGATGAAGAAGTATTTGAAAAAATAAGAAATCAAAATATTAGAAGAATATCTAGTTTTGAAGATGTTTTTAAAGAAGGATATAATATTGGTTATTGTACAGTAGCATCTAAACAGTTAAGCTACTCTTATGATGGTGTTAAAATATCAGGTGGTGTTGTTCCTTTTTTGAAAAATACTTCTAATTGTATTGATGGAAGCCATACTTGGATGGTATTTGATAAGAAAATATATGATACGTCACTGATGTTAATTATAGATGAAGATTATGCTAAAAATGTTTTAGGATATACTGAAGAAAATTTTTATAATCCTCTTAAAGATCCTAATTATGTAGCTACTAAAGATTTTACTTGTGATTCATCTTTACATAAAAATAAACAAAAATAGTTTCAAGTTTTAATTTGAAACTATTTTATATTTAATAGAAGTATCATTTATTTTATCTAAAAATTCTTGCAAATTTATCTTTTCTATTGTTATTGTATAAGTGACTTTATCAGCAAATGTCTTATTTATTATATTTGTCTTACTAACTAAATTATTTAACAATTTTAAATTAATTATATCTGTTTCTAAAACTAAAGTTACTTCATTTACTATTTTTTCTAATACACAATTTTTTATTGATTCATTAAAGACTTTAAAATAGGTCCTTGATAAATTACCTAAGCCTAATTTTATTCCTCCAAAATACCTAATTACTACACCTAATGAATAATTTAAGTTGTTCTTTTCTAATATTTTTAAAATTTGATTTCCTGCGGTGCCAGCAGGTTCATTATCATCAAAAAATTTAATAGAAGAATTTATTATGTAAGCATAACAAATATGAGTAGAGTCTTTATATTTTGCTTTTAAATCATTTAAAATAATAACTATTTCTTCTGGATTAGTTACTTTATAAGTTAGAGCAATAAATTTAGATTTTTTTATTGTTAATTCATAAGAATTTGTATTTTTAAAAGTATTCATAATAAATCACCAACTAAATTATATCTTATTATTTTTAAATTTACAAAAATATTATATAATAAAGTTAATTGATTTTAAGGAGGATATTATGTTTAAAGATAAATTAGCTTTAGTGCCATCTAAACCAGGTTGTTATTTGATGAAAAATATTGAACAGAAAATAATATATG